>CAYQTW010000205.1:0-1870 GCA_964420485.1 uncultured Anaerolineales bacterium | reverse complement strand
GGGTTACACTGCCAGCCGATTGATCCAGGATGGCGTTGCCGACGCGGAAGTGCGCAAGATGCTGGATGAGTGGGCCGATCCGGAGGAGAACCGGGATTGGAGGTTTCGCTGGGCTGCTGCCGCTGCGCACAAGCAGGTCGGCCTGGACAATCCGGCTATTGCCTTGCCCAGTCTTAAGTTAGTGGCTCGTAACGACGACCTGCGTGTAGCCGACGCCGTGATCTACGCCCTGCTGGTCATCAGTTTTGACGACAAACTGGAGGTAGTGCTCAGCGCGCTGAAAGAGTGGCTGGACGAGGACGATGGCTCAAAGACGGAGCCTAACGTCGTGCCCCTGGTGGCCACCCTGGCCTTTCTGACCTTGGGCAACGCCTACACCGGCCTGGCGGAACACGAACCCGACGACGGTGGGGAGAGAGAAGACGATCGTTTTCTGGCTCTGCTGGCTGCAGACGTCGAGGGAACCTGGCGCGCCGTTGTCCTGGCTGCGCTGTCCAGAGCCCTGAAGTACAGATTGACGGACGAAGCGTTTGACGTACTGAAAGGCTGGGCGCGGCAGGTGCAGGATAGTGAGGTTCGCTCGGCTGCTGTGCGCGATCTGATCGCCGATTGGTACATGACGCTTTGGCAGGACCGGCACCAGATCGGGATGACCGGCGCTTTGAACCGGCTGAAACGTTGGAGGCGAGACGAGGACGAGGCTGTTAACAGAGCAGCCCAGGTCACGATGGCAGAGATTAAGCGGCGAGTTGACATCGCCCCACTGTACGCTCCATCCTCTAGGAGCGGCAGCAAGAAGTTGATCGTCTTTGGAACCTGATCACACGAGGAGGTATATCCATGAGCAGTGCAAACTTTACACAAGAACAGAGGTTGGTGACACCTATCACCGAAAGCAGTTGGTTCAGCCGTCCCGCCGGTCGGGAGGGATACGAAGTCGTGGTGCTGGAAAAGGTGGGCACCGGCAACCGCTACTACGGCACCCTGCGCCCCGGTGAGTCTCTGCGCCTGGGCGAGGTCGTCTTCGGCAAGTTCGATGTGTATGCCGTGGACATGCGCCACGGTCTGGCTTTCCCAGTCGAGGGACGGTTCGCCACTCAGGAGCGCAACCGGAAGATCATCCTCCAGGCCAACGTCCGCTACCGCGTGACCGACAGCCGGCAGGTAGCCGTCGGGGCTGTAGATCCTCTAGGCGAGGTGCGCGACAAGGTGATAGACGCCCTGAACCGCACCATTGCCCACTATCCGCATGACAGTGTGCACGAGGCCATGTGCGCCGACGTCATCCGCGGGGTAGGCAGTTTTCCCCACCTGGGATTGGTCGTAGAAGGCACGGAAATCCTCCAGTTCGAGCCGGAGGGCCGCACCCTGGGCTACCGCACCGCCGAGGAGGAGCAGGAACACAAACTGCAGTTGGAAAGTCGGACCGTCCAGGCCGAGATCGAAACCGCCGAGCGACGAGAACGGTCACGGATGGGTCTGGACGAGGAAAAAATCCGCCGTTTTGACCTGCGTGACCCCAACGTCTTCATGCACGTCCGCCCGGACATGGTGCCGGCCGTCCTGGGTATGATGACTGAACGGGAGAAGGTGAACCTGGAGGCCAAGCAGATCGGCGTGAAAATGATCGCCCAGGCCTTGCAGACTTACCTTCAGCAGAAACAGGAATCTGGCGAGGAGTTCATCAGCCTGGATGAGGTGACCAACTTTGTGCGCGCCAACCTGCTTTCTGGCGTGCCGACGCCGCCGGAACCCCCGTTGCGCATAGACTTTGGCGATGAGCAGGCCGCCCTGGGGGATCAGATATTACCACCTCCCAAGCAGATTGAGTTCGGCGAACCGGACAAGGGAAAAGACTCTGAGCCACGCA
>CAYQTW010000204.1:4184-6306 GCA_964420485.1 uncultured Anaerolineales bacterium | reverse complement strand
GGGAGGCCGGGCTGGGCTTGTTCCCTCCCTCGGAGGAGCCGACCTTGACCTCGACGACCGTCTCGCGCACCAGTCCCCGCCGGTAGAGCGGCCACAGCGCCAGCAGCGTGACCACCGCGTTGCAGCCCACGCCGCTGGCGTACCGTGCGCCGGCCAATTCCTCCCGGTGCAGTTCCGGCACGCCGTAGACAAAACGGGCCAACCAGTCCGGGGCCGGGTGCTCACGCCCGTACCAGCGCGGATAGTCTGCCGGGTCGCGCAGACGAAAGTCGGCCGACAGGTCCACGATCCGCTCCCCCATTGCCGCGAACTCTGCGATCCGTTCCATCGCGTGGCCGTGGGGTAACGCCAGGAACAGCAGATCGCACGGCTCCAGATCGGCCAGGTTCTTAAAGCACAGGTCGGTGTGTCCGCGCAGGTTGGGATGGACGAAATAGGCATACTGTTTGGCATACGTCTCTGAGGTGACTTGCGTTACCTCCACTTTGGGATGGGCCAACAGCAGCCGCAGCAACTCTCCTCCGGCGTAGCCTGACGCGCCCACGATAGCCGCTCGTATCATTTTCCCTCCTGACAGGTGCGACGCACTTCCAAAGTGCGTCGCACCTCTGCCACACTCAGCACATAGTCCACTATCTTTCCGGCGATGTCGGCGTCGGTGGCCTGCGCGGCCCCGTGGAACTCGGGCGTGTGGTTGACCTCGTTGACCAGTAACCGGCCCTTCGCCGTCTCCAGCAAGTCCACGGCCACGATGCCGCCGCCCACCGCCTGCGCCGCCGCCAACGACAGGTCCGCGATCTCGGGCGTGAGGGGACAGGGCAGCGGTTCGCCGCCGCGTGCGGTATTGGTGATCCAGTGGGCCGAACGGCGATAGACGGCGTAGATCACCTCGTCACCGGCGACCAGCGTGCGGATGTCCCGGCCGGGCTTGTCCACGTACTCCTGGATGTAAAAGACAGAGTGGACGTAGCCGCCCAGCGTGGACTTGTGCTCCAGGATGGCCTCGGCCGCGTCCCGGTCGTTGACGCGGGCCAGCAGCCGGCCCCACGAGCCGCGCATGGGCTTGAGCACCACCGGGTAGCCCATCTCCTCGATGGCCTCCAGCGCCGCCTGCGGCGTGAAGGCAACCATGACACGCGGGATAGGCACGCCCGCCTCCTGCAAGGCGGCGCTGGTCAAAAGTTTGTCCCCGCAGGTAGCCACCGTGTGGTGGGGACTGACCGCCGGCACCCCCAGGCCATCCAGCCAGCGGGTGAGATAGTAGGCCCGCGAATGGCTCAGGCAGCGGACAAGTACCGCGTCGTATTTGCCCAGACTGTCGCCGCCCAGTTCGAAAATCACTTGCCGCGTGTCAATCCGGTCCAAGTCCACCCCTCGCTCCCGCAGGGCCGCAAAGATCATCTTTTCCTCGACTCGCACCCGGGAGCACAACACACCTATTTTGACTGTAGGACAAGATGCCATCTCGTCCTACTCCCCCCAATCCTCTTCCACCTCGGGGGCCAGTTCCAGCGTGATGGGGTCTAACCCCATCACTTCCAACTCTACCCCGCAGTCGGGGCAGACCACGATCTCGGCTACCTCTACGTCGGGAGATAGGTTCAGTTCTGCTGCACATTCGGGACATTCGGCCATTATTCGCCTCCTGAGATTCTGATTGTTGTTTGTCTGAACTAAGAAAACGGTGTATAATGCACAAAATACTTATTTCACATTCACGGAGGTACACTGGTGGAAGAACTCACAGTGACAAAGACATATCTGGCCCGCCGGACGCGGGAGGTTTTAGACCAGGTGCGCAGGCAGGATATGCGGGTAGTGGTCACGCAGCACGGCCGCCCCGAAGCCGCCATTATGGACATTGACGAGTATCGCGCTCTGGTGGCAGCCCGGGAACGGTTGCGCCAACTGGAGCGTGATGAACCGTTGATCGGGCAGGTTATGGCACGCTCCGGCGTGAGCCACGATGAGGCGCAACTACGGATCGCCGAGGCCCGGCAGAACGTGTACACGCTGGTCGGACAGGCCCACGAACGCAACCCCGATGTGCCCCCTGACGTGATAAACGCACTGGTCGAAGAAGCGCGAGAAGCGACGCGAGGCCAGCGATGATTCGCGCTGT
>CAYQTW010000204.1:0-4084 GCA_964420485.1 uncultured Anaerolineales bacterium | reverse complement strand
CGCACCGCCACCGGCGCCGTGCCCCCCTCCGTTTCCCGCGCCTCCACCGACCGCCGAAAGTCAAAGACCGCGTACACATCCCCGGCAAAGGCCGGGTGGATGGCTTGATACTCGGCCAGTTCGAGCGCCTTTAGCGGCACGCCCAACTCCTCGGCCCGCCACACCGCCCGGCCCACCAGGTGATGGCTCTCACGGAAAGGCACGCCCTTGCGCACCAGGTAATCGGCCAGGTCGGTGGCCAACATACCGTCGTCCAGGGCGGCGGCCATGCGGCCGGCGTTCACCTCCAGAGTGCGGATGACCCCCGCAGCGATGGGCAGTTCCATCTTGAGCGTGTCAACCACGTCAAAGACGGCCTCCTTGTCCTCCTGCAAGTCCTTGTCGTAGGCCGAGGGCAGCCCCTTGAGCGCCGTCAGCAACCCCACCAGGTGGCCCACCACCCGCCCGCTCTTGCCGCGCATCAGTTCCAGCGCGTCGGGATTCTTTTTCTGCGGCATGAGGCTAGAGCCGGTGGAGTAGGCGTCGGCTATCTCCACAAAGCCAAACTCGCGGCTGGCCCACAGGATGAGATCCTCCGCCAGGCAACTGAGGTGCACCTGCACCAGCGCGGCCCAGGCCAGGAACTCGACGACGTAATCCCGGTCGCTCACCGCGTCTATGCTGTTCTCGCTCACACCGTCAAAGCCCAGTTCGGCGGCCAACGCCCGGCGGTCTATGTCGAACGGATTGCCGGCCAGCGCCCCCGACCCCAGTGGGCAGACCTGCGTGCGCCGGGCCACGCCGGCCAGCCGCTCGCGGCCGCGCTGGAATTTCCAGAAGAAGGACATCAACCAGTGGCTAAAGAGCAGCGGCTGCGCCTGTTGCAGGTGCGTGTAGCCAGGCATGATCACGTCCAGGTGAACCTCGGCCTTCTCAATGATGGCCGCTTGCAGCCTGACCAGCGCCTCACGCAGGGAAACCATCTCGTCCAGCAGGTAGAGACGCAGGTCGGTGGTCACTTGGTCGTTGCGGGAGCGACCCGTGTGGAGTTTTCCCGCCACCGGCCCTACCAACTCGGTCAGCCGCCGCTCGACTGCGGTGTGGATGTCCTCGTCGCCGGGCTGGATCTGCAAGGCGCCGGCGTCGAATTCAGCATGCACCTGTTCCAGCCCGGCGACGAGTTGGTCGCGCTCATTGGTGGTGAGCAACCCCGCCCGCGCCAGCGCGCCGGCGTAGGCGATGCTGCCCCGCACGTCGGCCGCGTACATCCGCCGGTCGAAGCCGATGGAGTCACCGAAGCGCCTCACCAGCCCATCAGTTTCCTCCGCAAAACGCCCCCCCCAAAGAGCCATTCTTTACTCCTCCACTCGCTGACTCGCTGACTCGCTGACTCGCTCAGTCGCGCTTGAAAAGGCTGTAGTCGGGCGACTCAAGTTCCGCCACCCCGCCGTTCTCCATGTCAATCAGCGCCTTGACTTTGAGCGGCAGACCAAAGAGATTGATGAACCCTTCTGCGTCGCCCTGGTCGTAGACGTCGTCCTGGCCGAAGGTGGCAAAGTCCTCGCGGTAGAGGCTGAAGGGCGACTTGCGGCCTACGACGGTGCAATTGCCCTTGAACAACTTTATCCGCACGGCGCCGGTCACTCGCTCCTGAGTCTGAGCGACGAACGCACTCAGCGCCTCGCGCAGTGGCGTGAACCACTTGCCGTAGTAGACCAGTTCGGCAAAGCGGTGGGCTACCACTTGCTTGTAGTGCAGGGTATCCCGGTCCAAGCAGACCTGCTCCAACCCCTGGTGGGCAGTGTAAATGATGGTGCCGCCGGGGGTCTCGTACACGCCCCGCGATTTCATGCCCACCAGCCGGTTTTCCACCAGGTCGGCGCGGCCCACGCCGTGAGCGCCGCCTACCTCGTTGAGGTGGGTGAGGAGTTCTACCGCTCCCAGGGGCTCGCCGTCAACTGCCACCGGCACCCCTTTCTCAAAGTCGAGCGTCAGGTAAAGCGGCTCGTCGGGCGCCGCCTCCGGCGCGGCGGTGATCTGGAACATCTCCTCCTTTGGCTCGGACCAGGGGTCTTCGAGATCGCCACCTTCGTGGCTCAGGTGCCAGATGTTGCGGTCGCGGCTGTAGATGGATTTCGATGTGGCCGCTACTGGGACGTTGTGAGCACGAACGTACGCCAGCGCATCCTCGCGGGAGCGGATCTCCCATTCGCGCCACGGGGCCACGACCTGGAGCGTGGGGTTGAGCGCCTTGACGGCTAACTCGAAGCGCACCTGGTCGTTGCCCTTGCCGGTGCAACCGTGAGCCACACCATCGGCCCCCTCCTGCTCGGCGATCCTCACCATGCGCTTGGCGGTGACGGGGCGGGCGAACGAGGTGCCCAGCAGGTACAGCCGCTCGTAAATGGCGCCGGCTTGCACGGTGGGGAAAGCGTACTCGGTGAGGAACTCTTCGCGCAGGTCCACGATGTAGGACTTGCTGGCCCCGCTGGCGATAGCCTTTTCCTCCAGCCCGACCAGTTCCTCGTCGCCCTGCCCCAGGTTGGCGGTATAGGTGATCACCTCGCAGCCATAGTTCTCCTTGAGCCAGGGCACGATGGCCGAGGTGTCGAGGCCGCCGGAGTAGGCCAGAACCACTTTGTTGATTTTGCCTTTCATTGTTTTCTCCTCCTGAACTTGGATAGGGGCAATCTGCCCGGTACACGAAAGCGCGACGGCGTAGCAGCCATCGCGCACAAAAAAAGCCAGCCCCCGTCTGGGGGCTGGCTTTGGATAACGACTATGCAGCCCAGGCAAAACTATCCAGACGGATGGTTTGGCTCTTTCTGGGCTCGTCGTCGGATGTCATTCACGGTAGTGAGATTCATCATTTCTCAGTCCTATGTTCAACTGGGCGCAAGTTTACCACAAGAGAGTGGTTTTGTCAAACAGCGATTCTTGGGCACGCCGCCAGCGGCGGCAGTGCCGGTCCGCAAGCCCCACTCCCCCGCAGCCACGTTCAACCCCCAGAAGGTCTTGCTGTTGGCCACGTCCGCCACGCCAGCGCCGTTCGTGTTGTCCACGGCCGGGGCCTTGCCCATCACATCATCCAGCGTGTGGCCGATCGAGCCCGGCCCGGCGGCCGGCTCCGCGAACACGCTCGGCGCACCGTCCGCGCCGCTGTCCAGCCGGTCGTAGATCTCCTCCAGATTGTAAGAGAGCGTGTTCGGGGGCGTGCCGGGGGAATCCAGATTCCCGGCCAACACGACCACCGCTGACGTGAGCAACACTCCTACCGCGATACCGATTATGTACTTGCGCATTTTGATCCTCCTTTTTTGAGTTTTACATAGTTTTCCTGGTGCGATTAACCGATTGAGAAACAAACGAATGAAATCAAACAAATGGCCGGGTGGGACAAAAATTCGTTCCTTTCTCAATTCGCTGTTGTGTCCCGCTCCCGGCCGCGCGACAGAACAGAAACCTGGTTTTTTCAGAAAAACCCGGTTTCCTGGCAAAAGCTTGCACCGAGCGTAGTCGAAGTGTATGCAGTTGGTTTCCGTTGGAACGAGCGATTATTGCGGGGGGGAGGGGGGAGCAGGGTCAGAGGTCTCCCTGAAAGGAGGCCGCATCGTGTACTCGTTCGCAGAGAGATGTTCGGCTGTGTGTGCAGTCATTTTATGACCCGCCCTCGCGTTTCATCCAGCCAATGAGTTGCGATGAGTTACAACCTGAAGCAAGTGACCACAGTTTATCGCAGAGAGGCGGTTCTGTCAAACGCCCGTATTTGGGCCACCTTTTTCAGTGAGGCAATTCGAGTCCTTGACGCAATCGGTGGATTGTAGTATAATTTATACACATTGCGGGGTAGAGCAGAGGCAGCTCGTCGGGCTCATAACCCGGAGGTCACAGGTTCGAATCCTGTCCCCGCTACCTAGACGGTACTCTAGACCGCAGGGCTACCCTAATTAGGATAGCCCTGCGGTCTTTGGTTCCTGGAGCCTCGCAAAAAGGAGGATTTTCAGATGAACCGTAGACCGTCGGGCTTGCAACTCTCAAAGGCAGAAGGGAAGAAAGGCCCACGCGAGCCTATAAATTTGACGCTGGAAGTGGTGGACAGCGCGGG
>CAYQTW010000203.1:0-6337 GCA_964420485.1 uncultured Anaerolineales bacterium | reverse complement strand
CTGGAATTTCGTTTCCCCGATGCCGACCTGGCGCCCACATCCGTCGTGGCCAAGATATTTCTCTTCCTGGCCATACTGCTCAAGGCGGTAGAGATGAGCCAGTACGGGGTGATCCACGTGGGGCGCATTCGCGAGTGGCGGCGCAAGGTGGAACTGCTGGACATGCTGAGCAACAACGACGGCAACCTGGCCACCAGCGACACGTCCCAGGTCACGCCGGAGGTGATGGACGAGTTGCGGGCCGGCTGCCGCGAGTTGCTCGAGTTGCTCAAGCCGGTTTTTGGCAGATTTGCCCGCGTGGCCTGCGAGGGCAGCGAGGACCACCCGGCCTTCGAGGTGCTGTGCCTGCTGGCCGAGACGCCGCTGTCGCTCCTGCGCATCAGCGGCCGGGACTGGCGAGAGATCGAACAGTTGTTGAGCGAGCGAGCCGCCGTCACCTCCGGCGAGTGGGACAAGACCGACCGGCGGCTGGGTCGTCTGATCGAGTTGGCCGAGTTGACGGGCCACACTGCGCTAGAGGCCTGGAAGTGGGAGGCGGCCCGGGAACTTTATCTCACCCCGCAGGAACTGGAGCGGAGGCTAGAGCGGCTGGACACCTGGCGCGGGCTAAAGTGGGACGCGGGGTTGGGGACGATGGTTTTTTTGGGGTAGATAGCGAGTCGGCGAGTCGGCGAATTTAGGGAGCATTATGTGTGGATTGACTGGAGTATTGCTTTATCCTACCCAACGCTCGGCGGAGGAGTGGCGCGAGATCGCCAACATTGTCACCGCCAACTTGGTCTATAACGAGGAACGGGGGCGAGAGGCGGCCGGCATCGCCGTGATCCAGGCCGACGGACGTTGCTACATTTTTAAGCAGCCGGTACCGGTCTCGGAACTGGTCGAGATGGAGGGCTACCGGCGGGCGCTTTCCGCTATCGGCGACGATACGGTCTGTGTACTGGGCCATACTCGTATGCCGACCAAGGGCAGTCGCTGGCGCAACGTCAACAATCATCCCCTGGTGACCGGGCACGTCGTGGGCATTCACAACGGCATCATCGTCAATGACGACCGCATCTTTGCCCACACAGGTCTGCCCCGGGCTGGGGAGGTAGACAGCGAGGTCATCTTTCGGCTTCAGGACACTGTCAACCCGTTGCAGTGCAATGGCAGGTACGCGGCGCTGGTGCAAGAGAGGGTGAGCCTGCTGGAGGGGACCTTTGCGACGCTCTCGGTGGACCTCAGGCGGCCGGCCGGGCTACTCGTTCTAAAGCAGTTTCAACCCTTGTGCCTGCATTACGAGCAAGAGTGGCAAGCGTTATTCTTTTCCTCCCGCTACGTTTTCCTGCGCCAGGCTTTTGGCCGCAGCGTGATCACAGAGGCGCTGGAGAGTGGGCGCGGATTTTATTTCGATGCGCAGCGATTGCCCCAGAACGGCAACCGGCCCGTTTTCTCTTTTAATATTCAACGTGTGAGAAATGACAAGCAAACAGGTTGTTGACAGGATTTACAAGATTTACAGGATAAAAACAGAAAAGTAATGTATCATCTCAATATTCTGGGGCACTTTTAACGTAGCCGCGCTTTCCATAGCGCGTTATGCCCGCGAGGTATGGAAACCTCGGCTACATTGCCCCACTTTATTGAGCAGATACAAAGTAATCTTGTTAATCCTGTCTGATTTCCAATATTGGCGTATCCATACTACCCACAGAAAGACGAATGGCTCTGACTCTGATACTGACGGAGGTGACGATATGAAAACGGGCATTTCTCTGCCGTCCAAATTGGCCGAACAGATCGAGCACATCCTGGCGGACTTGCATCGCCGGACGGGAGCCGAGTGCATCCTGCTGGCCGACATCAGCGGCCAGTTGATCACTGCCCAGGGACAGATGCGGGCGATTGACCCGGTGCTCGTGGCGGCCCTGGCAGCCGGCGACGTGGCGGCCATGACTGAACTGGCCCGCCAGGTCGGCGAGGAGAATCCCCACGGTTCATTCCTCCACGAGGGCGAGAATGTGAATACGTATCTCTTTAACGTGGCCGGCAGTTTCATCATGATCGTCATCTTTAAGACCGGCACACCTGTTGGACTGATACGGCTGTTCGTCAGACGGGCAGCCGAACGGTTGTACCCGCTGACCGATGAATTCGAGGATGTGATGGGGCAGACCACCCAAGTCCCCAATGCCGACTTTGGCACTACCCTGGCGGATGAACTGGACAAGGTGTTTGAGGGACTATGTATGAGGAGTGAGCAATGTTCATTAACTGGAAATTGCGCGAGATCAACCTGAAAATCGTCTACTACGGCCCGGCGCTCAGCGGCAAGACGACCAATCTGCAACACGTTCACGCCAAAACGAACCCGCGTATCCGAGGTGAACTGGTCTCGCTCAAGACGCGGGGTGATCGCACCATCTATTTTGACTTTTTGCAACTGGAACTGGGGCAGATCGAGGGCCTGAAGCCGCGCTTTAATCTCTACACCGTGCCAGGACAGGTCTATTACGTCGGCAGCCGCAAACTGGTGTTGCAGGGCGCCGATGGGGTGGTCTTTGTCGCCGATTCGCAGTGGCAGCGGCTCAAGGCCAACGTCGAGGCAGCACGCAATATGGAGGAGAACCTGCGCTCGTTGGGATACGACCTGCACACTGTACCACTCGTATTGCAGTGCAACAAGCGCGACTTGCCCGGCATCGCGCCCGTGCCATTGATGCAGCAGCAACTCGGATACGCCGAGATACCTTGTTTCACATCGGTGGCTACTCAGGGGATTGGTGTCTTTGACACATTAAAGGCTATCATTAACCTGGTGGTGGCTCAGGCTCAGAAACATCTTTGAGGTCAAGATTAAGGAGGATTGGGTATGAATAACGACAAGCAGCAGTCAGGGGTAGTTGAACCTACCTCTCTCGATGAAATTCTGTACGCGATGAACGAGGCTGGGGGATTCCAGGTTTCGGTACTGATCTCCACGGAGGGCCTGTCTATTGCCACCGTTCCCGCCGACTATGACAGCGACGTCACGGCGGCGATGGTGGCCCTGCTCCAGCGAGTCGGCAGCGACGCACAAAGCCAATTGGGGATGGTGGAGATGGATGAGATGACCATCTACGACCGTGATCGCACCCGTCTGGTGTGTCGCCACATCACTGTTGGGATGGAGAGATTGATCCTGGTCGCGATTGTCCCGCGCGGTCACTGCTATCGCCGCGTGACCAACCAGGCCATCAGGCGCATCAGACAACTGCTGTCCTGACCGGTTTGCTATCTCGGCCTGTTCTGTCATTCTGAGCGACCAGAGGGAGCGAAGAATCTCTGTTTTGCACTGTGAGAACGAGATTCTTTGTCATTGTGCGCCTCGAAAATAGCCTTCCACGGCGGTATTGATTTTGGGGGAAATACGAGTATAATCATATCATCTCAATATTCCGGGGCACTTGTGTATTTGGCAAAAAAGTGTCCGGTAGCGAACATCGCGCCGGCCCTGCCAGGTATGGGAACCTCGTCTACATTGCCCCAGGTTAAAGGATACATCAATGATACCTGACCGTGGAGGCCACCATAATGAGCCAGGAAACTGTGCTGGTTGTCGAGGACGATGGTGAAATACGGGCCTTTTTGCGCAATGCTATATTGGAACCGGCCGGCTATCGCGTTCTGACGGCCACCAATGGTCAGCAAGGGCTGGAGCGTGCACTGGCCGACAAGCCTGACCTGCTCCTGTTGGACCTGACAATGCCCCGGCTGTCGGGGTTGGACGTGTTGAGCGCATTGGAGCAACGTGATTGTCACATCCCGGCCATTGTGCTCACTGTCCACTATTCCGCAGACACAATTCTCCGGGCGTTTCGCCTGGGGGCCAAGGACTTTTTACGGAAACCTTTCACCATAGCCGAAATTGAGGCCGCGATTGAAAAAGCCCTCACCGAGGCCCGCCTGCGCCGGGAGAAAGAGTGCCTGACGCTCTCCCTGATGCGCGCCAACCGGCGTCTGCAGCGGCAGATACACAACTGGATCGCTCTGAACGACATCGCCCAGGCCATTGTCTCCACATCGGAAGAGGCCGAGATATTTCGGCGCGTTGTGGAGAACGTCAACCTCATCCTCCAGGTGGAAGCCGGCTCGCTCCTGCTCCTCGACCAGGAGACGGGCGAACTCGAGTTCGCGGTCACGCTCAAGGGGGACGCGGCCCGCTTCTCCTCCTTCCACCTGAAACTGGGCCAGGGGATCGCCGGCTGGGTGGCGCAGCACGGCGAGCCACTCTTGGTCCCCGATGTGCGGCAAGACCCTCGTTTCTGCGCTCAGATGGACCAATTCAGTGGTTTCCGGTGCCGCTCTATCCTGTGTGTGCCGCTGAAAGCCAAAGAGAAAACGATCGGCGTGCTCGAGGTGATCAACAAACAAAGTGGGCCGGAGAGCCCTTCGTTCACGCTAGGCGACCTGGAATTGTTGACCATGTTGGCCTCGTGGGTGGCCGTCGCGGTGGAGAACGCGCGGCTGAACCGGGCCGCGCGCGAGATGGCAGCCACGACTGCGCTCCGGCAGGCCGTGACTACGCTGGCCCATCACATCAACAACCGGCTAATGATCTTTTCGCTCGAACTGGACGGGCTGGAAATGGAGGGGGCGGTTGACCAGGAAACCGTAGGTACGATAATCATGTCGGCGCGCAAGTACATTCGCCAAGTTTCGGCCATCATCAGGGCGCTGGACCGGCTGGAGGAAATGCACACGGTGCCCTACGTGGGCACGGCAGAGATGATAGATATCGAAGGGGCGATAGAGGAGCAATTACATCGCGTGGAGAAAAAGTCCGAAAATCCGTTAATCCTGCCGATCCGTTAATCCTGCCGATCCGTGTTCTGTGCCAGCTGGGCGATTTTGACTCCCACCTCGCGCCAGGTGATCTTGGAAATCCCCAATTTCTGACGCAGTTTGTCGGCTGGCATCTTGGCCCGGTAGTCGCGCACCGCGCAGGTCCAGCGCAGCATCTCGAAGGAAAGGCTGTGGCCCAGTTCAGCCTGCCGGGCCACGTTCGCCAGGACGTACTCCAGGTTGCGGGCGGTGCAGGGAAAGAGTAGGGGCGTGGTCACCGCGCCCCTACGCTGGGCGCGATACTCGGCCAGTACCGCCGGCCACTGCACCGGCAGGCGCAGTCTACGCTCTTTGTGCTGCCGACGGGGGTTGGTGTAGCGGATCCACAGCACCGGCTCGGCGGGATTGCTGAGGTCCAGGTGGTTCATCACGATTTTCATACACTCCCCCTTCTTGATGCCGGTGTGGAGGAGTAACGTCACCAGCAAGTGGGGGCGGGCGTCGGGTTTTTCACCGTGGCGCAGCGCCTGAGTCACCCCCAGCACCCGCTCGATTTCGGCATCGGAGAGAATCTCGGGCAGCGGCGTCATCACCGGCTTGTGAACCACGGGGGCGGCCGGGTCGAAAGGCAATACCTCGGTCTCGACCAGCCAGTCGAAAAAGACCTTGAGCGTGGTCACGCGCCGGGCCAGCGATTTGGGGTTGCAGGGCACGCCGCGCTCGTGTACCAGCCAGTGGGTGAAGCGATTGAGGTCGCGGGTGGAGATGTCGCCGATGGCAGTCCCCACTCCGACAAACTGGGCCAGGATGTTGAGGTCGGAGAGGAAAGCCTTGCTGGTGTTCTCGGTAAAGCCCTGCTGCTGCATACGAACCTCGAAAGCGCCCATGGCGGCGCGCAGTGAGGAGTGAGTGTCCAGGCCCGGTGGGGATATGGCTTTCAGAGGCTCTTCTATGGAGACGGGAGTATCCAGATCAGGCAGGGGTATTTGCTCGGCCATTGCACACCTCTCTTTCGCGTAGTCTCTTGTCTTGGTCTATTTTACCTCCAAGTGGGAGGGATGTCAAACGCACTATACAGCGTCTTGTGGCTCCCCTGTCTGGGGCTGCTCCGGGTAATGCTGCACAAAGTAGGGGTACAAGTCCTGGGCGTCGTTTAGCCTCTCCGGCTCTAGTGGGCACTCGGGCGGCCAGGCGATGAAGGGGCGCTCCTGTGCCCCGCCCAATCCACCGTGCGCCGATGCCTGTTCCTCGAAGGCCACGACCTGGCCGTCCGGTTCGACCATCCCCATCACGATCAGGTCACCGGCGTGGGGAAAGTGGGCCAGGCGGTGAATCTGGGCGGCGGCGTGAGCCGTGTCGCCATAAGGCGCCAGCGGATGTGGCTGCTCCACCATCTCGCGCTCACCTTCGATGACCAACACGCCGCCTTTGTTTCCTAGCACAATCGTCCGCTCCCCCGCCCGCCCGGCGATAACCCCAATGCCAGAGGTGGCGAGCAGACTGTCCATCAACCGGGGATAGAGGTGTATCA
>CAYQTW010000202.1:0-6354 GCA_964420485.1 uncultured Anaerolineales bacterium | reverse complement strand
TTCTCGCGAATAACTTGAAGGGTCAGTTTGCGGTACACTTGGGGTGGGCCAGGCACCGACTCAGGCGGGCGTCAAAGGATCAACGCACAAATTTCAATCTGGCAATTACCGGCCGGTGGTCCGACCCGCCGTAGTCCCCCACCGTAGTCGAAAGTGGGACCAGGTCTGGCGAGTGAAACACATAGTCAATGCGCCACGTCGGAAGGCCGAGGCGCGGGAAGCGGGTGAACGTGAACCCCATCCCCCACCCGCTCTCACGGTGCGCGTCGCGCAGGTAGCCGGTCAGCACCGCGTACAGGCTCTGCTGGTCGGTCAGGTTAAAGTCGCCGATGAGAACCAGCGGGCCGTCCATCCCCTCCAGGCGCGATAGCAGATCGCGCACATCGGCGTCGCGCCCCTGGTTGGCAAACCCCGTGGGGATGCCCAGCGGTAGACCGAAGGGGTGAAAACCCCGCAGCGGCGGCGAGCGCGGATGGACGCTGAGAACAGTGACCTGGTAGCCGTCAATGTCCAGGAGACATTGCTGTGCCCAGTGTCCCTCATCCAGCCGGAAAGCCTCGTATTCCAGGATCGGATAGCGGCTGAAAAAGCCACAGCCGGGCTCCACTCTGCGGTAGGGGTAGCGGTCGGCGAAGCGGCTTTCGAGGGCCTGGACCACAGGAGGCTCTAACTCGCGCAGACCGAAAAAGTCCGGGGCGTGCGCTTCGATAGCAGCCGCGATTCCATCGGCGTCCGAGTTCCGATACAGGACATTGTAGGTCATCACGGTGAACGTTGGGCCGGCGGCGCGAACCGGCCAATGGGGGAGATAGAGATGGCCGTAGGTGAGCAGAAAGAGAGCGGTGGGCGCGGCGACGAGGGCCAGCAAGAAACGGGAGCGGCGGAGCAGTACCGCCGGTATAAGCGCCACCAGTGGGGCAAACAGCCAGGGCAAGACGTAACCAAGTGCGTCAACGAACCACAGGTCACCCCCACCCAGCCAGCGCAGGGCAAAGTAGGTGACGATCAGCCCGGCGTGAAGTGGTGTCAGCAGATTGACGCCGGCAATGGCAAGCCGCTTGAGGAAACCTGATGCAGGTAGTATCCTTGCCATCATATCGCCCGCGATTATATGCCACATCCCCGCCCTGCACAAATCCAGCAACCACCTACCTTGACAATATCCAACTTAAGTACTACAATCTCCCTGCCGTTGAGCACCGTCAGCCCGACGTTGCAGCGGCGATGTTTTTATGGAGGAAGAGATTGAGCCAGGAAACCATTGCTCGTATACTGGTCATCGAACAGGATGCCGCGAAAATCCATAACGATGCCCAAGACCAGGCTACACGCCTGATTGAGGAGGCCGAAAAAGCAGCCTCCGTCTTGCGCGAGCAAACTGTGGCCCAGGCCCGCCGGGAGGCAGGGCAGATTGTCGCCACAGGCCAGGAAGCGGCCGAGGCCGAGCGATCACGCGCAATCGCGCAGGCCGAGGCAGAGGCCCAACGACTGGAGACACTGGCCACACGTCACCTCGACCAGGCCGTGGATTTCGTGCTTGATCGGGTCGCAGGGCGCGAGTAGTGCTATGTCTGTACAAGAGGTCCAAGCCTACTCCCTCGTCCACGCCACAGTGCGCGCCCTCTACTCGACTATGCTGACGCCGGAGACGTGGGATACGCTCGTCCAGGCACAGGACTTTGACTCCCTTTTGAACATCCTATCGAAGACAGTGTACGGCTCCTACCTCCAGATTGAACGCCAGGAATTGACCCCTCGCCGCGCCGTCTACCAGATCAGGTGGCACATGGCCGACGTGTACGAGAAACTCATCCGCCTGACGCCGGAGCCCGGGCGAGAACTATTGCTCCAACTCTGGCGGCTCTACGAAGTGGACAATCTCAAGGCCACCCTGCGCGGAGTCGAGACCGGTGCATCGTGGGACCAGGTGCGCCACCTGCTCTACCCGATGACCAAATACATCACCCTGACCGTAGCCGACACGGAGAAGATAGTCCGGAGCGGCGATATGGCACGGGCCATCGAACTCACACGTCACACTTCTTACTACAACACCCTCGTCCACGCATTGGAGCGTTATCGGACCGAGAGAAACCTGTTCCCCCTGGAGGTGGCGCTAGACCTGGACTACCACCGTTGGCTGTGGCAGAGCATCAATCAACTCACAGGCATAGACCACGAACAAACATTGCGCGTCGTGGGCACCGTGCTCGACGTGAACAACCTGCTGTGGGCGATCCGCTACCGCGTCTATCACCATCTCTCAGAGCAAGAGATCATCAACTACACACTCCCCTTTGGCTACCAGGTGCGCGACGAGGACATCCGCGCCATCGCCGCCGGTGCGAACATCGCCCAGGTGGTGGGGCACATCTACCCGAATGTCGAGTTCCCCCCCCTGGTTTCGGGGGGAGGGGCGCTGTCCGCGCTCGAACTCTCCCTCCGGCGCCACGTCGTCAAAACGTGCCGCGCGGCCTTCATTGGCTACCCTTTCCACGTGGGCATCCCGGCAGCCTATCTGCTGCTGAACGAACACGAAATCAGGGATTTGACCGTGTTGATCGAGGCCAAAGCCTCACGTCTTCCGGCGGAGGCGTTTGTATCCATGCTGGCGACTCGGTCACCAGCCTATCAGACCGACCAGAGGTGAGCATGTTTCGACCACAAGCGATGAGTAAGGTCGAACTGGTCGTGCCGGAGCACGACGTCGTACCCGTAACCAAAGCGCTCGCTGCCTCGGGCGTCTTTCACCCAACACTGAGTAGCCACCTGGGCGGTGAGCGCGTCCCGCATTATGCTGAAGACTGGCAGGAGCGGGCGGCTACTTTCGCAGAACTCGAACGGCGCATCATGGCCGTGATGGAGACGCTGGACGTGGACGAAGGCCCGCCCCCGGCGGAAACACCCCATCTCATTGAGCCCGAAACAGCACAGATGGACATCGAGCACCTGGAATGGGAAACTCGGGCACCCGTCCGGGAACTGGAGGAGGGACAGCGCAAACTGGCCCAGTTGCAGCGTTACCTCGACCAGTTAAAGCCCATTGCCGACCTGGAGGTGGATCTGGGCACGTTGCGCAACCTGCGCTACACTTTTGTGCTACTGGGTACCATGCCCGTCGCCAACCTGGAACGGCTCCAGACCAGCCTGGAACTCATCCCCTCGGCACTGGTCACACTGCGGCGCGAGGAGCACCTGGCGACAGTCGTGCTCTTTGGCACTCAGCGCGACGCCGACATCCTGAATCGGGCCGCCCGCAGCGCCTATCTTAATGCGCTCGAACCGCCTGAGACATACCATGACACCCCAGCCGAAGCCATCGCCGCCCTGAAATCCGAGATTGAGCGCACACGCCAATACCTCACCGAATGTCAGACCACTGTTGACTACCTACACGAGACTTATGTACAGCGTCTGTGCCACCTCCTGTGGCAGGTACGCGCCAGCCGCACGCTGGCCGAGACCATCACCCGCTACGGCCGGCTGCGCTACACCTACCTGGTAGCAGGCTGGGTGCCTGTCTCGCAGATGGACACGCTACAGCAGGAAATCAAGCACGTTTCGGATAAGGTGCTGATCGAAGTGGATACGCCCAGCCGACAGGAGGACGGCCACATCCCGGTGGCGCTCGGAAATCCCCTCATCATGAGGGCTTTCCAGGGCCTGGTGACCACTTACGGGCGTCCCCGTTACGACGAACTGGACCCCACGCCTATGATAGCACTGACCTTCCCTCTCATCTTTGGCATCATGTTCGGCGACGTGGGACACGGGCTAGTGCTGGCTCTCCTGGGTTTGGCTCTGGTTAGTCGTAAGGTGCGTGCGCTGCGCGGGCTCTCCGGCATGGGAGCGGTGGTTATCATGTGCGGCATAGCGGCAATGCTTTTCGGCTTTCTCTATGGCAGCATCTTTGGCTTCGAAGGGGTACTCAAACCGTTGTGGATGCTGCCACTTGAGAATATCATGGACATCCTGTTAGCCACCGTGGGCATCGGCGTGGGGCTGCTCAGTCTGGGAATGGTCTGTAATATCGTCAACGCGACGCTAACGCGCCGGTGGGGGCACTTGATCTTTGATCACAACGGTTTGGCCGGCCTGATCTTTTACTGGTCGTTGCTCGGGCTGGCGGCAAGTGCCTTCGTGGGCGATCTGCCCATCAGCCCCATCCTGCTCGCCGTGCTGGCCGGCGCATCAGGGCTGGCAGTGACGTTCTCCAAAGTGCTGGAACGATTAGTCGAGGGGCAGAGGCCCCTCATCGAGGGCAATCTCAGCGCCTATCTGATACAGACGCCGATCGAGTTGTTCGAGATAATCATCGCCTTCTTGAGCAATACCCTTTCCTACGTCCGTATGGGCGCTTTCGCCGTCGCGCACGGCAGCCTATGCCTGGTGATCTTTATCATGGCAGAGATCATCAGCCCGGCACACGGCATGGGTTACTGGATCGTGGTGGTGCTGGGCAACTTGTTCGTCATTGGCTTTGAGGGACTGATCGTGGGTATTCAAACGCTGCGTCTGGAATACTACGAGTTCTTCAGCAAGTTCTTCTCCGGCGGCGGTATGCATTACCGTCCGCTGACGTTGGTCTCGAGGGGAGGAGAATGAGAACCGCCCCCTGGGTTGTAGGACGAGTTGGCAACTTGTCCCAGAGGCAATTTGCCAAACCGCCCTACTACTGACGGAATCTGCCAAACTCCAAAATATGAGGAGGAATGTAATGCTCATAACAATCGCTATACTCGTTGGGCTGGTGCTGTTGGTACTGACGGCCGCGTTCGCACCCAGGCAACGTACTCAGAAAGCCCCTGCTCAGACGGCCAACAAACTGGTGCGTGGCCTGAGAGGCTTCAATCTGGTGGTGGCGCTGATGATGGCCGGCCTGGGACTGGTCTGGCTCTTCGCCCCGGCTACTGTCCAGGCGGCAGGACTGGCCCAGGAGGCAAACAGTGATCCTTATGCCTCCCTCGCGGCTGCAATCGCCGTCGGCCTGGGTTCTGTCGGCGCGGCTTATGCCGTGGGCGCTACAGGAGCGGCCGCTATCGGGGTCATCGCCGAGAAGCCGGAAGCCTTCGGCCGTGTGCTCATCTTTGTCGGCCTGGCCGAAGGTATCGCCATCTACGGGCTGATCATCGCCTTTATGGTCCTCAGCCGCTGACCGTCCGTAGGGGCGCGGTAACCGCACCCCTACCAGGAGGAAAAGTGAAACTGCTGGTCATTGGCAACCAGGATGCCGTGCAGGGCTTTGCCCTCGCCGGCGTGCGCGGTCAGATCGCGACGACGGCCGGGGAACTGAACCGCGCCCTCGACACGGCCCTGGCCGACGAGGAGGTCGGCATCGTGCTGGTGACCGAGGACGCCGCAGACCTGGCCCGCCGGCGGGTGGATATGCTCATGGTACGCAGCGCTGTCCCACTGGTGGTGGAGATACCGGGGCCGGAGGGGCCGCGCCCCGACCGGCCGCCGCTCAGCGAAGTGATCCGACGAACTATTGGAGTGAGGATATAATGTCAGAGCAAAATGACATCCAGGCCCTCAAGCGCGCTATCATAGGCGACGCCAGGGAGGAGGCCGACCAAATGCTGGCCGACGCCCAGGCCAAGGCCGAGGACATCCGCGCACAGGCACAGGCGCAGGCTAATGCCAGACGTGATGAAATCCTGCAACGAGCACGGCAAGAGGCCGAGGCTCTGCACAGTCACGCGGCGGCCGCGGCACAATTGGAAGCCCAAACGCTGAGATTGAAGCGGCGTGAGCAGTTGCTAGAGCGCGTCTTCGCCGAGGCCCGCCGGCAACTGGCCTCCGCACCTCAGTGGCCGGACTACGAGCAGATCGCCCGCCGCCTGGTGCACGAAGCAGTGGAACGGTTGGGCGCCGACGAGGTCCTGGTGCGGGCCGATGAGGGGACGCAGAGAGTGCTCGGCGACAAAATGCTGGCTGACCTGAGGAAAGAACTCGGTGTAGACCTGCGCATCGGCGCACCTCTCACTCGAGGCACCGGTCTCGTGCTGGAGACCCCCGACGGGCACCGTAGATACGACAACACGCTGGAGACCCGGCTGGCCCGCATGCAGGACGGGCTACGTGCCCCCGTCTACCACATCTTGAGGGGAGAGACGGTATGAGCAAGACGAGCGTAGAGGTGGGTCAAGTCATCTGGGTGAACGGCCCGGTGGTGCGTGCCCGAGGCTCACAGCAGATCGGCATGCTCGAAATGGTCGAGGTCGGCGACGAGCACCTGGTGGCCGAGGTCATCGGCCTGGAGCGGGACATCATCACCATCCAGGTGTACGAGGAGACGTCAGGGCTGCGCCCCGGTGCGCCCGTCTATGGCACCGGTATGCCACTCTCGGTGGA
>CAYQTW010000201.1:3827-6376 GCA_964420485.1 uncultured Anaerolineales bacterium | reverse complement strand
CCCGCCCCATACCCCCCCATACGCGCCCCATGCGAGGACGGGCGCGTTGCGGTAAAAGGCCCAATGGATTTCGTGGTAGGCTGCTTCGCGCCACATAATCCAGCCGGAAACATCGGCCCCAGCAACCGCGCTCTCCTCACCGACGCTGCTCAGCGCCCGGCAGTAACCCCACCAACCTAATGCCAGCAGGCACCACGCGCCAATGCCCAACACGGCGGCCCATCCCGCGTCATAGGTCCAGTCGAGCCAGTTGGCCGCCACGGTAGCGCCGGTTACATCGTCACTCAGCGCAGGCAAGTCGAATCGCTGGAGCCCCAGCAGTCGCCCGACGACCGCATCGTGGCCCCACAGAAGCACAGCAAAGGGCACGCCGATGTAGTACAGCAAACGGAGGAATTGAAGCAGATAGGGGGAAAAACGCCAGGCGACCAGACGAGTGACGAACTCGCCTACCGCGCCAGGGCGAGGTTGACGGAAAAACCAGGCCAGGTTTGCCCAGATGATAGCCAGGAGCAGTGAGCCACCCAGCCACAGCCAGCCTTCGCTCCACGCCATAGTCAGTTCGGGCACGCGCCTATCTCCCTGGCAGAGGGGCAGTCAGTGTGATTCGTGTGCCTTTGCCTGGCGCAGAGACGATTGTCAATTTACCGTTGACCAACTCGGCCCGCTCGTACATGTTGATCATGCCCAAACTTCCGCGCTCATCGTAGCGCGTCTGCACTGTGTCCACGTCGAACCCTTTGCCATCGTCCTGCACTTCGGCGATGAAAGTGTCGTTGTGCTGAATGTAAAACCGCACCCATATATTTGCGGCTTGGGCGTGTTTGCGGGCATTGCCAATCGCTTCTTCGATGATGTAAAAGATTACCCCTTGAGCGTTCCGGTCCAGCGATTGGTCTACACCTGCCGCTGCCTCCAGGTGGATTGGCGTGGGGTCTGTTTCGGCCAATTTGCTGATGTATTGCACCAGCGCGGCCTGCAGTCCCTGTGTTTCGAGGATGAGCGGCCGGAGCGTAAAGAGCATGTGACGGATTTCCTTCGTCGTGCGGCGCGCCAACTCCTCGACGTGCATCAATTCCTTGGCTGTCTGTTGCGGGTCTTTCTCCAACAACATTCGGGCATAGTTCAGCCGCATCGCCATGGCCGCGATACTCTGCGTGGGGCCGTCGTGCAGATCGCGAGCCAGTTTCTTGCGCGCGTCTTCCTCCACCGCCACGATGCGTTCCTTCTCCTCCATCAGGCTTTGATAAAGTTGGGCATTCTGCAGCGCAACGATGGCCTGATTACTTATGGCAATGAGCAGGTCCTGGTGCTCTTCCGTGTAGACGCCAGTATGAGAACTGCCGAAAACAATCGCGCCAAAGTTCTCAAATCCGGCCCTCAACGGCACGATGATTGCCTGTTGGCAACTGTGCATCGTGACAAGTTGGCTTAACTCTGGGTCTGCTGCCGGATTGTCGGCTATTACGGGCTCTGCTGTCGCCAATGCCTGGCCCAAAACACCACTCCGGCCCTGAAACACGGCTTTTTGATCGCGGGGTGGTAGGTGACGCGAGGCTACAATACGCAAATCGTTGCGACCAAAGAGCATCACCATGCTCACGTTGGCCGAGTCCGGGCGACCCAATTCCTGCATACCAGCCTCGCCCACGTCGAGCACCGCTTCTAACACCTTGTTATAGTTTAACGTTGCACTGAGCGTGCTCGCCAACTCGAACATCATTTGCGAACGTTCTTGAGCAGCACGTAATTTTCGCAGTTCGGCCTCCTCCTCAAGTCGGTGCGTGTGCGCGATGGTCTGTTTTATGCGATTGCTTATGAGGCCACTGAGCAGGGCTGCTAACAGGAGCACCAGGGAGCGGATCCCATACGAAAGCATGGCCGACCAGGATACAGTCTCAGGTAGTGCAATGAGGTAACCGGCAAACCCACAACCTATCACGACGGCGATAGCGACCAGCAGGCCCACTAGCCAGGGGAAGCGCAGTGCCGCTGTGAGGATGGGAAACAGGGCGAAAAATAGCAGTGGGCTTATCAGGCCACCCGACGTGACGACAAAGCCGATGACCAGGAGGGTATCAATCAGCAATGTCATCGCCGGCAAGACCCGTTTGAGAGTGCCGGAGAGCAGGAGCAACATTACAACGAGGTTGTAGAGAGCCGCACCGGTCAGGAGAATAATCTGGGGTAGAAGAAAAGCGGCGTCGAAAAAACCGCCGTGGTTGATGAACGCTTCTGTGAAACTGACGAGGGCTACGCTTACCAGGAGCAACCAGCGCAGATTGCTGATTAGCCAGTCTACCTGGAGACGTTTCTTGGTACTCTCAGGTGCAGGCATAGTTATCTTTCCATCGCGTATGCTAAACAGGCCACGGACATCAAGCGGAGGAAATACCTCCCTTCCACGCGCCCGCGGCCCGGAGTTGTGACAGTGGGCGCGAAGGGACTCGAACCCCCGACCTCTACAATGTGAGTGTAGCGCTCTGACCAACTGAGCTACGCGCCCAAGATATAGAAATTATAACACTGAACGCTCAAACTGCAAGTCT
>CAYQTW010000201.1:0-3727 GCA_964420485.1 uncultured Anaerolineales bacterium | reverse complement strand
AGTCTTGACAGTTATCCGCCTTTGTGGTATCATCGCTCACAATTGAATATCCCGGCGACGCTCTTATCCAGAGAGGTGGAGGGACCGGCCCTACGAAGCCTCGGCAACCAGCCAGCCGCTAACGGCTAGCCAGGTGCCAATTCCGGCAGAGTGGTATTTCTGGAAGATGAGAGGTGGTCACGCCAGTCGTGCCCCTTCTTGTCTTGCAAGAAGGGTTTTTTGTTGGCTGTTTGTTACCCGCGTCCAGGGCCTTTCAAAATTTCCAAGTACAGAAAGGAGAATCTCAAATGAGTAGTAGCAACGCGACGTTTACGACATCACCCCAGTATTTCTTCACCTCGGAATCGGTGACCGAAGGGCATCCTGACAAAATCTGCGATCAGATTTCAGACGCTGTGCTGGATGCCATCATCGCCGACGACCCCGACGCGCGCGTCGCTTGCGACGTGTGCGTGACCACCGGCCTGGTCGTCGTGTTGGGCGAGATCACGACCAGTACCTACGTGGACATCAGCAAACTCGTCCGCAGCGTTGTCCGCGATATTGGCTACACCCGCGCCAAGTACGGTTTCGATGCCGATACGTGCGGCGTCGTCGTCAGTATCAAAGAGCAGTCGGCTGATATTGCCCTGGGCGTGAATCGGGCGCTGGAGGCCAAGACAGGCGAGATGTCTGAGGCAGATATCGAAGCAATCGGTGCTGGTGACCAGGGTATGATGATCGGCTTTGCCTGCAACGAGACGCCAGAACTGATGCCGTTGAGCATTATGCTGGCTCACAAACTGTGCCAGCGGTTGGCCGAGGTGCGCAAAAACAAGACGCTGCCCTATCTGCGCCCCGACGGCAAGAGTCAGGTGACAGTTGAATACGAGTACGGCCGGCCCAAGCGTGTTGATACCGTCGTCATCAGCACCCAACACTCACCCACCGTCACTCAAGAGCAGGTCCATGAGGACGTTATTGCTCACGTGATCAAGCACATTGTACCCGCGGATATGCTCGACGACGAGACCAAAATTTACGTCAACCCCACGGGGCGTTTTGTTACCGGCGGCCCGCTGGGCGACTCTGGCTTGACCGGGCGCAAGATCATTGTTGATACGTATGGTGGCGTGGCTCGTCACGGTGGTGGTTGTTTCTCTGGCAAGGACCCGACAAAAGTGGATCGTTCGGCGAGCTATATGGTTCGCTACGTAGCCAAGAATTTAGTGGCGGCGGGCATAGCTGAGCGCCTGGAACTGCAAGTCTCTTACGCCATCGGTGTTGCCCGCCCGTTGTCGTTGTCGGTGGAGACTTTTGGCACAGCCCAGATCTCGGATGACAGAATCGTCGAGTTGATCGAGGAGTATTTTGATATGCGTCCTGCGGCGATCATTCGCGACCTGGACTTGAGGCGCCCCATCTACCGCCAAACGGCTGCATACGGCCACTTTGGGCGTGATGACATTGATGCGCCCTGGGAGCGCACCGACAAGGCTAAAATCCTGCGCCAGGCGGCGGGATTGGTTTAGCCAGGGGGCATCCTCAACCGGGAGTTGACGCTGTTTCTGACGCTCCCCGCTGCGTGGGAATTGCTACGAGAAAGATTGTGGTAATGGGCCGGCTGGTAAAGCCGGCCCACTGTGTCGTCTCGTTTCACGCTATCTACTGACACCAGGGAGCGGGGATCCAATAATCGTGCTTGACGCTCTGCCCATCCGCCGTTTCGACGATGATAGTATGCACCAGCGCACCGCACCCGTGCGCTGTAAAGATAATCGCCGGATTGGTCTCCCAGGTGGTAAAGACGTCCAGGTCGTGATGAACAGTGTAGGGAGGTGCACCGCCCGTGATGCGCAGGACGATCTTACATTCGTGCCCGCCATCCGCCAGAGGCTGCCAGTGATCCAACATCGTGGGCACGGCAAAGTCTAATGGCCCAGTGCTGGCCGATGTAGTGGGTGTCCCCTCCGGCGCCGGCGTGTTGGTGGGTGGAAACCATTGAGTGGGGGTTGGCAGCAACGTTTCCGTCGGCGACCTGGTCGGTGAAGGGGGCGCTGTTTCCTGCGGTGGTATGGTGGCCGGAATGTGGGGCGTTGTGGTGGGGGGTGGGGGCTGAGGCACGAGAGTCGCCTGATCGGGAGCGTTACAGGCTAGAATACTCGCCACGATCCCGATAAAGGCCAGACATATTATTGGATAGCGTCTATTCATGCTCTTTTTCCTCCTAACCTGGACAAGCCAGAACCAAAAAGACTTTTGACCGGATTTACAAGATGAGGAGAAAATGTATCTTCTCAATATCCTGGGGTAGGGGCAGGACTTGCTCCTGCCCACGAGGGCGACCGCAAGGGTTCGCCCCTACCTATTGAGAGGATACGAGAAAATCTTGTCAATCCTGTCAGAGATTCTTGGTCAACTCACGGCCTGGATGCCTTCCAGCCGTAATAGCGCCACCTTTATCTCTAGCCCACCGCCGTAACCGGTCAGCGAACCTCCCGCCCCGATTACCCGGTGGCAGGGGATAAAGATGGGCAGTTGATTGGCGCCCACTGCCGCCCCCACCGCCCGCGCGGCCCCAGGCCGATCTATGCGCCGCGCGATCTCGCCGTAGGTCGCTGTCACACCGTAGGGGATGCGCGCGATTTCTGCCCACACCGCTTCCTGAAAGGCCGTACCATGCACATCCAGCGGCAGGTCGAACTCGCGCCGGATGCGGGAAAAGTACTCGCGCAACTGAGTCAGCGCCGAGGTTAGCGCAGTGGGGTCCTGGCGCGGCGGTTCCGAGCCAGCGTGCCGGGCCAGGTGAGCGAAGAAGGCTTCCGGCTGTCCAGCGCCCAACCCCACCGCGCATATTCCCACCCTGGTCGTGGCAATCCACACCGGGCCAGCCGGCGATTCTATCTGAGCATAAGCAATGTCTGTGTTCATATTACTCTCCTGCTCGCGACGGATCGCCAGATCCGTCGCCTGATGGCTGGATCTGGCGATCCAGCCGGAGCAAAGTTGACAACAGTGACGAAAGGTGTGCCGTGTGTTCCAATATGACGTGGGCGCCAGCCCGCTCCAATTCCTCTCGCTCGCCAAAGCCGCACAGTACCGCTATGGCCCACGCTCCCGCCCGCCGGGCGGCTTTCACGTCCACCGTCGTATCCCCCACCATCACACACCGTTCGACGGGCACGCCCAGCAACCGGGCCGCGTGCAAGATAGGAGCCGGGTGGGGCTTGAGCCGCCAGGTGCTTTCGCGGGTCACCAGTGCCTCAAAGACATCACGTAGGCCGTATTGGGCCAGGAACGCCTCTGCCTCACCCAGGCCCCGCGTGGTGACTACCGCCAGCCGGTAGCGCCCGTTCAATCCGGCGAGCATCTCTTCCACGCCAGCGACGATGCGAAAGTCCCCCTGCGTGCGCAAGCCGCGCCGGTGGCGAAGGTAATCGCTGAACGCGCTTAGCGGCGCGTCTAACCCCAGCAAGTCCACCAGTGTCATCAGCGCATTGCCGGGAGTCTCGGAGGCCATGATCAGATGACGGGCGGCTGACTGCGGATGGGACCAATGCAATCGTTGCAACCGGCGCGCCAGCACCTCCACCGCCTGGTCGTCGGTGTCCATCAGCGTCCCGTCCAGATCGAACAATATAGCGTCCACTGCGTCTTTGTCGAACATTCTCTGCCTTTCCAACACTTGACTAATAGGGCCTTATGCTAGTTCTCTGCGAGGTTGACAATCAAGTTCCCCCGTGTAGAC
>CAYQTW010000200.1:166-6381 GCA_964420485.1 uncultured Anaerolineales bacterium | reverse complement strand
CTCCTGATCCGTTCATCCTCCCAATCCGTGTTCTGTGCGGATAATACGACTCATATACTCACCTGCTAATCCTCTCCTCCCATCCGCATTCGCGTCCCCTCCCGCTCCGGGAAGCGCGTTAGCACGGTCGCTTCCACCGGCAGCGCGACTCGCTTGCCGCGTAGTAACGCCTCATCCAGAGACTTGCCCCCCAGAGGGAAAATGGCGATGGGCGTCTCGGGGACGTTATATCGCTTCTCAACGATAGCCAACCCTAGCAGGTAGCCTTTTGTGTCAATGGAGCAACTGGTGACCTGACCGATGTACTGTCCCTTCCTGTTGACCACCGGGTCGCCCGTGTGCGGCCGGCGCATTCCCTTCTGGTTAACGCGGAAGCGGATCACCTCTCGCGTGCGTTTTTCCTCGCGGGCCAGGAGCACATCCCGCCCGATGAAAAAGGGCTTGTGGTACTTGACGTAGCCGGGGAAGCCGGCCTCGATGGGAGAGATGTCGAACGGTCCGGCCAGTTCGTGGCCGTAGAGCGGCAGTCCGGCCTCGGTGCGCGTCGAGTCGCGGGCCGCCAGCCCCGTGGGCTTTACGCCGAACGGTTCTCCAGCTTCCAGGATTGCCTCCCATAGATTGACGATCTCGTCGGGATGGACGAGGATCTCGTACCCCCACTCCTCGCCGCAGTAGCCGGTGCGGGCAATGACCAGGGGGATGCCGGCCAACTCGCACTCGATCATATCGGTGCGGCGCACCCGGGCCAGCGCGGCTTTCAGTTCCGGGTCTCCGGTCAGCGCCTGGAGCGTCGGCAGTGAGGCTGAGCCTTGCAGGGCGATGTCTCGTTTCTGCCGCTCTCCCGAGGCCGGGTCCTTTAGATTGCGCAATATGGCTTGTGCCTCCACCTGCACCCAGGGGCGCTCCCGGTCAATGATGACGCGCCGCTCGTTGACCGCATTCAGCCAGTCCCAGTCCTTGTCCTCGTTGGAGGCGTTGACCACCATCAGGTACAAGTCAGCCCGGCGACGATAGATCATCACATCGTCAATGATATTCGCGTTGGGGTCGAGCAGGTAGCCGTAGCAAGATTGGCCATCCTCCAGCCAGGCGGCATAGTTTGACAGAACCGTGTCCAGGAAAGCGGTGGCGTGAGGGCCTTCAACCTCGAAGACGCCCATGTGGGCCACGTCGAACAGACCCGCCGCCTCCCGCACTGCCCGGTGCTCGTCGCTGACCGACGTGTACCAGACCGGCATATCCCACCCGGCAAAGGGGACAATCTTGGCCCCCATCCGTTTGTGAACCTCGTACAGCGGCGTGCGCTTGAGCGGCGACTCCGGCTCCTCCCATCGCCACCCTTCTTTCTCCACCTGCGGCGCGAACTCGTTCAGGCACGCCTGCCCCACAAAATACGGCTTTGTCAAATCAAAAGCCTCCGGGTGAGCAGCAAACAATTCGGCCGCAGCCGTTCCCTGCTCCTCGCCCCCCAGTCTCCCAGTCTCCCAGTCTCCTAGTCCCTCTGCTTCCTCCACGACGACCGGACCCTCCACCTTGCGGAACACGTCCTCGTCGTCAAAGAGCACGTAACCATCAGCCAGGCCACGCAGCCAGGCGGTGACGCTGGCCGCGTTCTCGGGCGTGGGGGTGATGATGTAACGCTCGCGCTCCCACTCGTCCGGCTCTTCTCGCGTCACCACTACCTCGTCCATCAACCGCCCACCCCGGTCGAGTATATAGGTAGCGACAGACGCGCCTGGAGCGAGTTCGGACACGTTGGCAGTAACGACCTGCTGGACGAACGGCCGCGCCCGCCACCCGGTCACGCGTAGTCTCCCTGTCTCCTTGTCTCCTTGTCCTCCTGTCTCAAAGTGCGGATAGCCGCTGGGCTCAAACTCGAAATCAATGCCCGCTTTACCGGCCAGCGCCGCCACCCCCTGCCGCACCTCCTCCAGCACCTCCAACTCAATTTTGCCTCGGGGCAGCGTGCCGATGAGGCCATTGTAGGCGAAGGGCTTGATGCTGGTCAAAACACGGTGGATCAGGCCGGCCAGGGTGTCCATATCCGCCTCGTCCAGCCCGCGCTGAGTGACCCAGGGGGTGCCCATGCGAACGCCCGTCGCCAGCGATGTCTCCGTGTCGCCGGGGATGGTGTTCTTGTTGGCCACGATGCCGGCCAGGTCGAGGATGCGCACGGCAGGCTCTCCCCACACCGGGTAGGGGCGACCCTTGCGGTTGCCCTGAGGAACCGACTTGAGGTCCACCAGCAAAAGATGCGTGTCCGTGCCGCCGTAGGCCAACCGCAAGCCGCGCTTTGTCAATCCATCCGCCAGGGCCTGGGTGTTGGCTACAATCTGGTGTTGCAGTTGGCGGAATTGACCGGTCTGGGCGATGCGGAAGGCCACCGACAGCGCCGCGAACTTGTTGACGTGGGGCCCGCCCTGCTCGCCGGGGAAGACCGCCATGTCAATCGCCTGGGCCAGTTCCTCGTCCGTGGTCAGGATCACCGCACCACGCGGCCCGCAGATTGTCTTGTGAGTGGTGAACGTGGTCACGTGGGCCAAACCGACCGGGTTGGGGTAGACACCGGCGGCGGCCATTCCGGCCGTGTGGGCGATGTCGGCCACGAGATACGCTCCCACCTCGTCGGCGATGGCGCGAAAGGCCGCCCAATCGGGAGCCCAGGAGTAGGAGGTGTACCCGGCGACGATGACCTTGGGCCGCACCTCCCGCGCCAGGTCGCGGATGTTGTCATAGTCCAGCCGCTCCGTGCGGGGGTTCACGCCGTAGGAGACTACCCGGTAGCGCTGGCCAGAGATGTTGAACTCGGAGCCGTGGGTCAGGTGGCCGCCCTGGAAAAGGTCGAGGCCCATCAGCGTGTCGCCCGGCTGCATCAGCGCCCAGTAGACGGCTAGGTTGGCCGCCGATCCGGAGAGCGCCTGGACATTGACGTAGATGTGTTCGGGTCGAATAGGGCCATGGGCAAAGAGCTCGGCACACCGCCGCTGAGCCAGGCACTCGACAAAGTGAACATAGTCCACCCCTTTGTAAAAGCGCCTGTCGGCGTAGCGGCGGTAGAAAGCCAACTGCCAGGCCACGTCCCGCAACCGCTCCTCCGGGGCGCGGGTCATGCGCAGCGGGGGATAGCCCTCGGCGTAAATGTTCTGAAAGACAGAGCTCAACGCCTGGCGGACGGCCTTGGGGGCGGATGATTCGGAAGGGATGAGGATCAGTTTGCGAGCCTGCCGCTCCTCTTCCCAGCGGATCAGGTCGGCCACGAACGGCGCGACTTTTTCCAGGTTGTCACGGAGGAGAAAATCATGCTTGGGATTGAAATTGGCAGACGACATTGGATTTATACTCCTTTGTGGGATACTGGGCCCAGACCTCGGAGGTTTTCCGAAACCTCCGAGGTCTAAGCGGACGCTCTGTATGCTGGTATTGTAACACCGAGAGGAAAGGAAGGCAAGAAGCAATTGGCATAACTCTTACCACATCTCCTACACTTGTTCATAATTCTTACACAGGTTTGTGGCATACTATATCCAGATAGAAGAAAGCAGGACGACATTCGCTTTCCTTCTAAAATCAAATTCAGGAGGTAAAAAATGTCTAAAAAGTGGTTTTGGGTGAGGGCGCTGGTAATGCTGGTCATCGTCGGCCTGCTGGCCGTGGGTGGGGTAGCACTCTACCGCGCCGGGTGGTCGCAGGGTTACATGGCAAGCCCACCGGTGGTTGAGGGTGAGGAAGGCGCGATAACGTCTCCCGGACTTGGCTACCCCGGATGGCACTTGTATCATGCGCCCTTCATATTCGGCGCAGTAAAGATCGGGTTGTTTCTGTTGTTCCTGGTCGTGATCAGCAGAATGCTCCGGTTCGTCTTGTGGGGGCCGGTGTGTCGGTTCTGGATGGCCGGCCCACGGTTCAGGCGTATCGCTGGCTGGCATCGGATGCACGGGCCTGTGCCGCCCTGGTGCTGGGGCTGGGAAGAGCCGCACGAGAAGACCGAGCCGGGTGCGCAAACCGGCGCTGCCGAGACAGAGGGTTAGCCTGCAATAACTGGAAGGCCGGGGGCGTGCGGGCCGTCGTAGGTCACCTGCACGCTCCCCCTTTGAAAAAGTTCCTCAGGAGGAAAAAATGTCAGTAACAAACAGAATGCATTTCAAAATGATGTCCTTTGTTCACGAGACTCTCTATGGCCTGTTCAGAGATCCTTACGAGGCTCTGGACGCCGCAGGTCTCGAGCCAGGTCAAAAAGTGCTAGAGGTTGGCTGCGGCCCTGGTTTTTTCACCGTGCCCGCGGCGAAAATCGTAGGTGAGAAAGGAAACGTCTACGCATTAGACATCAATCCACTGGCCATAGAAAGAGTTGAACAAAAGACCGAGCAGGAGAGCGTGACCAACATCGAGACCATCCTCGCCGACGCCGCTCACACCGGTCTACCTGACCAGAGTTTCGATCTCGCCTTTGTTTTCGGTTTTGCCCGCCCCATCGGAGGCATGGAAAACATTTTGACCGAAATACACCGCCTGCTGAAACCGGCAGGGATACTTGCTGTCGAAGGGCAACCCTGGATTTCAAGTGAACTCTTTTGCCCTGTGGAGCGCCAGGGAAGGATCTCGCAATTCAGAAAGGCTCAGTAGGTCCAAACTTGAGGCTCCAAGCGGACAACAGTCCGCGTTTTAGCCACCGGACTGTTGTCCGGCTAAAGCAAATACGGAGAAAACGTATGTCACAAAATCATTCTATCACACGAGAAACTGGTACGAACGGGAATTGGGTAGAGATGTTCGACGAGTACGGCGTCCAGTTTCTGATACTGGCCCGCCACGACGACGGCGACATGCTAAACCTCTTCCAATCACAACCCGGCTGGGCGCTCGATTTCCAAGATGAGGAAGCAGTGATATTCGCCCGCGCCGACATTCCCTCGAATTCCCAATCCTCAATCCCTAACCCCCAACTTGCATATTTGAGCCATTCGTGATAAAAAGGTGATTGGCGGAGCAAAGTATGAACGAAACAATCCTGGTCGTAGACGACGAACCGAAAATCGTCAAACAGGCGCGCGATTACCTGGAAAAGAGCGGGTACCGTGTCGTCACGGCGGGCGACGGAAAGATGGCGCTGGCCGTGGCACGCCACGAGCGGCCCGACCTGATCGTGCTCGACCTGAACCTGCCGGAGATGGACGGCCTGGATGTGTGCCGGGCGTTGCGGCGCGAGTCAGACGTGCCGATCATTATGCTCACCGCCCGCGTTGATGAGACCGACCGGCTGATCGGCCTGGAGCTGGGCGCGGACGATTACATCACCAAACCGTTCTCACCACGCGAGTTGGTGGCCCGTGTGCGGGCTGTACTGCGCCGCGTGCAGGGTGGCGTCCGCACGCCGGGCCTCATCCGCGCCGGTGATTTGGAGATTGACCTGCACGGCCATCGTGTCACCCGCGCCGGAGAGCCGATTCACCTCACCCGCAGCGAGTTCAACCTGTTGGCGGTACTGGCCCAGCACCCCGGGCAGACACTCACCCGGGCGCAGTTGCTCGACCGGCTGCACGGCGTCGCCTACGACGGTTTCGACCGCAGTGTGGATGCCCACATCAAGAACCTGCGCCGTAAACTGGAAGCCGATCCCGCCGAGCCGCGTTACGTGCTCACCGTCTACGGAGTCGGCTACAAGTTTATTGACGAGGTGTGACTTTGAAACACGAGTTATCTCACATCTACAGAGAAGAAGAACGCATCGTCGCCGAATTAGAGTTGTTGGGCAGCGGTGCTTTGTGGCCGGGCAGTGGCTACCTGATCGGTTTGCGGTAGACCTGGGCCTGCCGGACGCCGCCTCCCCCCGTGAACGGCTGGCAGCCCTGGGCCGGCAACACCGGCAGCAGACCCGGACCTGCGTCAACTGGGTCGGAACGTACGAAAACGTGGCGCATCGTCTACTACGCTCGTGGGAGTCGGAGGCCCAATGGAAGCAGATCTTGCCCAAGGCGTCCGGGGCCGACATTGTTCCCCAGGAGTTTCAGGCTTGGGCTGTTCCAGAAAAATAATCATCCCAGTGTCATTCTGAGCGAAACGCAGTGAAGCGAAGAATCTCACGCTACAGTGCCTAAACCGCCTGTCCAAGGCGAGATTCTTCACCTCCGCTGCGCTCTGGTTCAGAATGACAGGCTACGAACAGTGTCATTCTGAGCGAAACGCAGTGAAGCGAAGAATCTCACGCTACAGTGCCT
>CAYQTW010000200.1:0-66 GCA_964420485.1 uncultured Anaerolineales bacterium | reverse complement strand
AAACCGCCTATTGATCTTCCCCCGAAAAAGTGGACACGGAGATAAGCTACGTGTATACTACTTTTA
>CAYQTW010000199.1:688-6399 GCA_964420485.1 uncultured Anaerolineales bacterium | reverse complement strand
TGTGGGTGGACACACTTTACCCAGAGACGGATCCAGAGGCCAAAAAAGTGGGCTTGCAAGTGCGGGCCGAAATCGCAGAGATGCTCTTTGGCCGCTGGATGTCGCCGGGCGGCATCGTCTCCGGCATCGCGCCGTACATTATGCATCGCCTGGGCACAGCGTTCGACCTGTTAAAGACGCTCAAAGCGGTGATGGATCCCAACAGCATCCTCAATCCCGGCGTGTTGGGGCTAGGAGGGAACAATGACTGAGCATCACGACGACAACCTGGCTTTGCAGACTGTGGCCCAGTCCACCTACGAGTGCCTGCGCTGCGCCTTTTGCTTCGACCTGAGCTGGCTGGGGCCGGTCAACCTGTGCCCGTCCTACGCCTGGGGCGCGTTCGAGTCCTACGGCGCACGCGGTCGTATCGCCATTGCCCGGGCCATCCTGGAGGGGGAACTGGAGTACGACGAGAGCCTGATCCCGCGCGTCTTTGCCTGCACCGAGTGCCGCGCCTGCGCCGAGCACTGCTTCAAGTACATTGACACGGTCAAAATCTATGCCAAGATGCGCGAGGATATGGCGGAGCGGGGACTGATCCCGCCGGTGCTGGCTGCCACAGCCGACATCCTGGTCGAGAAGCACAACATCTATGACAAGCCCCACGAGCAGCGTCTCTCCTGGCTCAAGGACCGCTCACGGGTGGATAAGTCTGCGCCGGTGGCCTTCTTCGTCGGATGCACACCATCCTACGTGCGTCGCACGCTGGCCCGCGACACCTACGACGCGCTGGACGCTGCAGGCCTCGACTTCACCGTCCTGAGCGACGAGTGGTGCTGCGGGCATCCCTTCCTGGCCGCCGGCCAGCGCGAGCGTGCCGCCGGGGTGATGCGCCACAACGTGGAGGCGCTGAAGGGGCTGGGGGTCGAGCGGATTGTATTCGAGTGCCCCGGCTGTATGCGGGCTTTCCGCGAGGACGTGCCGGAGGTGTTGGGCGAGCCACTGCCCTTCGAGGTCGTCCACGTGACGGAGGAGATCGCCCGCCAGGTGGAGGCCGGCCGCCTCCAGTTCGACGTCTACCAACCCGGCACCGTCGTCACCTACCACGACCCGTGCACGCTGGGGCGGGGCTTGGGCATCTACGACGCGCCGCGTATCATCATCAAAGCGATGCCAGGGATGCGGCTGGCAGAGATGAACCGTCACGGGCGGGACGCTTACTGCTGCGGCGCGGGATCCTTCGTGCGCTACGATTTCCCTGAATTCACCGACCAAACGGGCGTCGAGCGTTTCCGCGAGGCCGAGTCAACCGGTGCGCAGGTCGTGCTCACCGCCTGCCCTGCTTGTGTGACGCAGTTGCAATACATCCGTGGGCAAATGGAGAGCGACGCGCGAGTGATGGATCTTGTTTCTCTGGTCAACCGCGTTGCTCGCTGGAAATAGTTCTGGCCTGTTGCAGCAATAGATAAGGAGGTCACCTGGAAAAAATATCACAACAGTATTCGCACACGTGTAAGCAATCCACTTTCAATTTAAGGAGAAAATACTATGAAGAAAAAAGGTTCGCTTCTCTCAACTCACCCGGCCGTGATTGCCGTTTGGGCTGCCCTGATCGCCGTTGCGACGCTGCTGCCGGCTATCCCTGTGATCGGCACAGGCGCGACCTTTAGCGTCGGTGACGCGCTGGTACCGCTATCCGGCATCCTGTTCGGTCCTGTCGCTGGCGCCATCTGTGCTGCCATCGGCGCTTTCATCGGCCAACTCATCGCTCCTCACACTGTCATCTTTGGCCCTCTGTCGTTCGTCATCCCTGCTCTCGGAGCGTTGTGCGCCGGCTTTGCGATGCAGAAAAAGTGGTACGTGCCACTGGGTGTGATCATCGTCTTGAGCCTGGCGTGGTACATGTTCCCGCTGGGCCGTGACGTCTGGTTCAATCCCTTGATCTACCTGCCCGGCATCATCGCCTCGCTCCTTCTGGCCGTCTGGCCGACCTGGATCGGCGACGAGCAGCGCAGCAAGATGTTTACCGGCGTCTTTTTGGCTGCGTTAGCCAGTGCCACCGTCAATCACTCCTTTGGCAACCTATGGGCGCTGATCATGTTCCAACTGCCCAAAGAGATTTGGGTAGCCGTGTTGGGCATTGCGCCCATGCAGCGCGTCCTCTTTGCGTTAGGCTCGGCCATCGTCGGGACGCCGCTCTTGATCGGTTTACCCAAGATCGGCGTCGTCGTCGGCCAGATGATGTACAAAGAGGAAGAAGAGTACGAAGAAGACTTGGCTTGAGTCAAGACCCAGGTCTGTCGTACCCTGCCAGTTATGCTCTGAGGGCAAGGCCCTGGTCTTTGCCCTCAGAGCGGAAGAAAATACTCAATGTTGAGGAGGGATGTGATGCAATGCAAGGATATATGGATTGCGCTGTTGGTAACGTGCCTGCTGCTGGTGGCCTGCGGAGGTGGGGCGACCCCGGCCGCTCCCTCGCCGCCAACGTCCGCGCCAGAAGAGGAGCCTTCCGAGGCCCCTGCCCCGACCGACGAGACGCCGGATGAGCCTGTCACCATCACCTGGTGGACCGAGCCTATCCTGAAATCCAACCGCGAGGCCTTCCTGACGCACATTGTGGATAGTTTCAACGCTGCCCACCCCGACATCGTGCTGGAGGTACTCTTTATCGCCGACCTGGACCGGGTGACCCGCACCGCCGTCCAGGGAGGCGAAGGGCCAGACATCATCCAGTCGCCGGGGCCGGCCTTTGTGATGGATTACGTGGAGGCCGGGCACGTGCTGCCGCTGGATGACTATGCCGGGCAGTACAGCTGGGCCGAGGCCATCTACCCCTGGGCGATGGACGTGGGGCGGGTGGACGGCACGCTCTACAGTCTGCCCCTCACCTACGAGACGATGGTGCTCTTTTACAACGCCACTCTCTTTGACCAGATGGGTTGGGAAGTGCCGGTCACCTCCGCCGAACTGGAGACGTTGGCTCAGGCTGCCAGCGACGCCGGCCTGCTTCCCTTTGCCCAAAGCAACGCTTCCTGGAAGGCGGCCAACGAGTGGTTCGTCACTATCTTTTACAACAATTATGCCGGCTCCCAGGCCGTCTACGAGGCGCTGACGGGCCAGCGGCGGTGGGACGATCCGCTCTTTGTCGAGGCCATACAACTGCTCAAGGAATATATGGACAATGGCTGGTTCTCCGGCAGCCGCGAGAACTATTACACGCTCCAGCACGCCGACATCTGGGGCGCGCTGGGCGATGGGGTGGCGGCCATGCAGATGACGGGCACCTGGGGCTTTCTCCACGCCCGCACTTACTTTGAGGACACGGGCAACGAGTGGGGCTGGGCCACGCTGCCCCCGCTGCGAGAGGGCGCCCAGCCCGACTATGCCCTGGGCATCGGCAGTAGTCTCTCCATCAACGCGGGCACGTCCAACCCCGACGCGGTGGCCGAGGTGCTGGACTGGCTTTACAACGACCCGCAGCGCATCGCCCGACTGGCGAGCGACATCGGCGGCGGCGAGTTCGTCGTACCGGTGCGCATCGCCCGCGAGGATTTTCCGCCCGATACCGATCCCCGTCTGATTGAGGCGCTGATGGCCTTTTCCGCCACCTTTGAGGAGGGACGCTACGGCTACACCACCTGGACATTCTGGCCGCCGGTGACGGAGCAGTACATCATCAGCGGGATGGAGCAGGTCTGGAACGGGGAGATCACGCCGGAGGAATATTGCGCCGAGCAGCAGCGCCTGTTCGAGGAGGATATGGCGGCGGGGAATGTGCCGCCGATTCCGGTCAGGCGGTAGAACACGGATTGGCAGGATTAGCGGATCAAGATTGCAGATGACCACTCAATCACACCGCAACTGGAAAAGAGTCCTGACACCCTGGCTCTTTATTGCCCCCATCCTGATCCTCAACGTCGTTATCATCCTGGGGCCGTCGCTTGCCAGCGTCTATTACTCGCTCACCGATTGGTCCGGAGTGGGCCGCCCCACCTGGATAGGGTTGGCTAACTTTGAGCGCATTCTCAGCGACCCGGTCTATCACATCGCGCTGATCAACAATCTCAAGTGGACGCTCATCTTTCTGACCGTGCCGGTGGCGATGGGGCTGTTGGGCGCGGCGCTGCTGGCTCCCATCGAACGAGGGCAAATGTTCTTCCGCGTGGCCTATTTCATCCCCTACGTCATTGCCAGCGTCGTCAATGCCCAAATCTGGCGCAGCCTCTTGCACCCGCTCAAGGGCATTGGCCCCTGGCTGGCCCGTCACGGCATCCCCTTCCTCAACGTCGCTTTCCTGGGCAAGGAGAGCACCGCGCTGTACACTGTCGCCTTTATTGACAACTGGCATTGGTGGGGCTTTTTGGTGGTCGTCTACTTGGCGGCCATGCAGTCGGTATCCATCAGCCTGTACGAGGCGGCGCGGCTGGATGGGGCCAGTCGCTGGCAAGAGTTCTGGCACGTCACCCTGCCCGGCATCCGCCCCACGCTGGTCTTTACCTTGCTGATGACCATTATCTGGTCCTTCCTGGTCTTTGACTACATCTACGTGCTGACCGAAGGAGGGCCGGCCCACGCCTCGGAGGTTCTAGCGACGGAGGTGTTCAACGCCGCCTTTGGCCGTTTCGAGGTGGGGTACGCAGCCGCGGTCGGGCTGACGATGAGTTTATTCTGTGCCGTCTTTGTGGGTATCTTTGTCACGCTGCGCCGCCGGGGGTGGGAGATATGAATTCGTCACGCCGCCGTTCGCGTCGCGCTGCGTCGCTGGCTCCCAACTATATCATCTTGAGCCTGCTGGTGCTCTTTTCACTGGGGCCGCTGCTGGTGATGGGCTTTAATTCGCTCAAGGACAATGCCGAAATCGCGCGCAACCCGCTGGGGCCGCCGCGCGAAGGTCTCAACTGGGAGAACTTTCCCGCGGCCTGGGAAGCGGGAGAGTACTCGGTCTCGCTCCGCAACAGCGCGGTCATCGTCGCCGGCACCGTCGTGGGCGTCTGCCTGGTGGCGGGCATGGCCGCCTACGCGCTGGCTAAACTCGACCTGCCCGGTGCGGACGCGCTGACCCTCTACTTTCTGGCCGGCACCAGCCTGCCGATGCAACTCTTTCTGGTGCCGCTTTACTTTCTGTGGGCCAAATTGGGCTTGGTGGACAACCCGCTTGGCTTGATCATTATCTACGTGGCGCTTTTCTCCTCCTTTGCCACCTTTTTGTTGCGCTCCTACATGGTCGCCATCCCGACCGATTTCGAGGACGCGGCGCGGATAGATGGCGCTTCGGATTGGCAGGTCTTTTCCCGGGTCATCGTGCCTCTCACTTGGCCCGGCTTTTTGACCGCCGGGCTGGTGACTGGTCTGTGGGCCTGGAACGAGTTTCTGTTCGCCGTCACGTTCCTGCACAAGCCAGAGGTGATGACGGTGACGATCAGTTACTACAATTTCGCCGGCCGCTACGGGCGCGATTGGGGCTTGACCAGCGCGGCGTCGCTGATCATGATCTTGCCGGTGGTCGTTTTGTTCCTATCCTTGCAGCGCCAGTTCATCAAGGGACTGACGGAAGGTGGATTGAAGACGTGAGTCGGCGAGTCGGCGAATTAGCGAGTCAGCGAGTCGGCGAATCAGCGAGTCAGCGAGTCGGCGAATTGGATGTGGTGGTGCTGGGCGGAGCGGCGGTTGACTTGGTGGCGCGGGTGGACGAGTTGCCGCAGCGGGATAGCCTCGTGCTGGCGTGGTCT
>CAYQTW010000199.1:0-678 GCA_964420485.1 uncultured Anaerolineales bacterium | reverse complement strand
GCGGCCAACGTGGCCGTGGGGCTGGCGCATCTCGGCCGGCGGGTTGGCTTTGTGGGGAAACTGGGCGACGACGAGCACGGCCGGCTGCTGATGGAGGCGTTCGAGCGCGAGGGGGTGGACACGCGCGGCGTGATCGTGGAAACCGGCCGCCCGACCGCCACCTGCTTCATCGCCGTGGACGGCCGGGGCGAGCGCATGATCGTCGCCCTGCCCGGGGTTGCGGTCATTGAGAAGGTCGAGGAACTCGATTTGGACTATGTGCGGGGGGCGCGGGCGGTCTACATTGGCCCATCCTACCCGGAGGTGGCGATGGCAGCAGCGGCGGCGGTCCGCGAGAGCGGGGGGACGGTCTTTTGCGCCCCCGGCGGCGTACACGGGCCGGTGGGAATCCTGGCCCCTGTCCTGGAGCGCACCGCCGTCCTGCTCGTGAGCCGCACCGAAGCATTGGCGCTGACGGGCCAGATGTCCCCCGATGAGGCTGCCCGAGCGTTGCGCGAGATGGGGCTGCAGGTCGTCGTGGAGACGCTGGGGCCGGAGGGGGTGCTGGTGGCGAGCGGCGCGGGCCTTTTCCGCATACCTTCTTTCGACGTCCCCGACGCCCAAGATACCACCGGCGCCGGCGACGCTTTCGCCACCGGGCTGATCGCCGGCTTCCTGGAAGGGCTGGACTGGGAGGCG
>CAYQTW010000198.1:1757-6425 GCA_964420485.1 uncultured Anaerolineales bacterium | reverse complement strand
GGACAGCCGCGTGTTGTTGAGCAAAATTCGGGTGGTGAGCGATGAGTAACCAGTTGATGCTTACTGTTACCTACACACCCAAGATGGGGCTCTACGAGCGGGAAACCGGACCGCGGCCGAGGGTGGCCGAGTTTGACCGCCTGCTGCTGTCGCTTATGGAGGTGGCGGCACAGTGAAGCAGTTGAGATGGGTGGGCGTTCCTTTCCTGTTGGGGCTGTTGGCGGCCCAGATGTTCAGCAGCAGCGTTCGCAAGTCGGCCACATTCGACGAGCCCTACCACCTGGCCGCCGGCTACGCCTACCTGCGCACAGGCGACCCCCGCCTGAGTTGGGAGCATCCCCCACTGATAGACGGATTGGCCGCGTTGCCACTGCTCCTGCGTTCCGACGTCGTCCTTCCTCTCGACCACCCCACCTGGGCACAGGCTGACATCGTCAACTTTGCCGACGCCTTCCTTTGGAAGGCCAATTTTGACCGTGCCCCAGAGTTGATCGTCGCCGGGCGTTGGCCGGTGATGGGCCTGGCAGTGCTGTTGGGGCTGACACTGTTCCTGGCCCTGTACCACTTTGTTGGCGAGCCGGCCGCCTGGTTAGGGTTGATCCTCTTCGCCCTCGACCCCAACATCGTTGCCCACGGCCGGCTGATCACCACCGATCTGGGACTGGCCTGTTTTCTCTTCATCGCCACGTGGCGGCTGGGGGTCTACCTGACCCGCCCGACCGCTCTCAATCTCCTGTTGGCCGGCCTGGGCGCGGGTCTGACGCTGTGCGCCAAGTTTTCAGGCGTACTAGTCGGCCCCATTTTTCTGCTGGTCACACTGCTCTACCGACCTCCTGACCGGCACCAACTCCCGCTAGGCCAGCGAGTGACAGCACTCGCCGGAATAGGGCTACTGGCACTGGCCGTCGTGTGGGCCGCCTACCGCTTCGAGATCGGCCCCGTGGGCGAGATAGGCGTGCCTCTGCCATTCCCCACCTACTGGCAGGGGATGGCAGCCGTCTACCGTCGCGTCCAGGTTGGCACACCCACCTTCCTCCTGGGCCGAACCCACGACACTGGCTGGTGGTATTACTTCCCCGTCATCTTTGCTCTCAAAACCCCGTTGCCGACGCTCATCCTGCTGGGACTGGGCTTGGTGAGTGCGCTCCGTCGCTGGCAGCAGGCAGCCCTGTGGCTAATCCCGGCCGCCGCCATCTTTGCTGCTGCCATCGCCAGTCCTCTCAACATTGGCTACCGCCACGTTCTGCCTGTCCTTCCTTTCGTTATTGCGCTGGCTGCGAGGGCGTTGCCGCGTTGCCCCATGCGCCGAGTGTGGCGGATTGGACTGACACTGCTGGTCGTCTGGGCCGCTGTGGGCGCGACCCGCATCTACCCGCACCACCTCTCCTTCGTGAACGAGTTGGGAGGTGGGCCGGAGAATGGATACCGCATCTTTGCCGACGCCAACGTGGACTGGGGACAGGACCTGGTTGGGCTGCAAGAGTACCTGGCTGCAAAAAACATAGTCAGCGTCGAACTGGTCTACTTTGGCAGTGCTGACCCTGCCGCTTATGGTCTGTCCTTCCATCCCTTGCCCGCTTTCCGGCGCGTGCTGGCCGGGCCCGATTTTTTCGGTTATAATCCTTACACACCGCCTCCCGGCATCTATGCCATCAGTACGACGAGCCTGCAATTGGGGCTACTCTACCAGCACCGCGATCTCTACGCCATCTTCCGCGACCGGGAACCGGATGCCCACATCGGCTACTCTATGCACATCTACGATCTCGCCTATCCGTCCAACACACCCCTCGACCGCGCTGTCGTCGTCGGGCCGGCCGTGGCTGACCTGCCACCCGAGAGATTGGGGCTACAACCCGACCACCGCTTGATCGCCAAGTGGGCCGGGTCAGGGGCGTTCGTGCTGGCCGCGGGCGGCCCGGCCCATTACCTCGTCGAGGCGACGATGCCTGCATCATCGTCAGTGGTGGAAATGTTGCTCGCCGCCGCCGGCTCCCTTGCCGACGCCCGCCCTCTGCTGGAGACGCTGCCCGGCGATCCCACGCCGACCACGTCTGGCGGCGAGCCGGTGCCGCTGCCGGCCTCCTTCGACGGCGGCCCTGCGCTGGCAGGCTATGAACTGGCCGGAACCACCATTGCGCCGGGGCAGACCGTCGAGTTGGTCACTTACTGGCGGATGGAGAAGACGGTCGAGCCGCCGCTGGCCGTCTTTGTCCACCTGCTGGACGCTGACGGCGCCATCCTGTCCCAGTGGGACGGGTGGCCGGTGGCGATGAGCGGCCTGGAGACAGGCGACATTGTCGTACTCTCCCACCCGTTACCCGTGCCCGAGGGCACGGCTGCGTGCACCTGCACGCTGCAACTGGGACTCTATCGCCCGCCCGACGGTCCGCGCCTGTTTGTCGCTGGCGCCGACCGCCTGCTCCTGCCATCCATCGAGGTGACCGAATGAAGCAACGCTGGCTTAACGTAATCCGTGTCCTCATCAGCATCGGGGCATTGGCCTTCCTGTTCTGGAAGATCGGCCTGGGCGAGACGCTGGATGTACTGCGCCGGGCCGATATGCGCTACCTCCTGGTCGCCTTTCTACTCGTCGTCCTTGGCCTGGTCATTCGCGCCTGCCGCTGGTTCGTCCTTCTACGCGGTCTGGCCCTGGATGTGACTTGGGGCCGCCTGATGCACCTTTATTTTGTCGGCGCCTTCTTTAATAGTTTCCTCCCCACCGGCTTTGGCGGCGACGTCGTGCGGGCACTGGAACTGAGCGGCGACACCGACTCCTCGGCGGCCGTCGGTACCGTGCTGCTCGATCGTATGAGCGGTCTCCTCGTGCTCTTTGCCATGGGATTGATCGCCCTGCCGTTCACCCTTACGCGCCTCGATCCCTGGCTGGCCGGCTTGTTGGTGGGAGTCGCCGGTGGGGGATTGATTGCCGGGGCACTCGTGTTGGAAGGGCGCTTTTTGCAGCGTGTCACAGACCGTCTGCCAACCGCTCTTTCGCTGCGAGGCGAGGGCTTTCTGGCGCAGGTTTACGCCGCAGTGACCGGTTGTGGCCGGCGGGCGCTGCTGGAGGCACTGGGCATCTCGATCATCTTTAACGTGGTGAACGTGCTCGTCAACTGGCTGTGCGGGCTGGCGGTGGGCATTCCCCAGGGGCCGGGCTTTTACTTTATCGTCACGCCCCTCATCTCTGTCACGCTGCTCGTGCCCCTCTCCATCAGCGGCCTGGGCGTGCGAGACTGGGTGACAGTGGCGCTTTTCAGTTCGGTCAAAGTGGATGCCAATACCGCCGCCGCCATGTCGTTGAGCATCTATCTCGTGTCTGCTGCAGCCGGGCTCCTCGGGGGGCTGCTGTATGGCATCGAGGGATTGCGTGGCCTGCGGAGGCAGGAGCCGGTGTAGGGAGCGGTCACATGTCCGAAATTACATTGCGGGGAATGCAGACAGAAGTGGATCAGTGGATACAGGGGGCCGGAAGCGGCTATTGGCGCCCACTGGCGATACTGGCGCGCATGACCGAGGAATTGGGAAAAGTCGCTCGACTGGTCAATCACCTCTACGGGCAAAAACCCAAGCGGGCCGACGAGGCAAAGCAAGACCTGGGGATCGAGTTGTGCGACCTCGTCTACACGCTCGTCTGTCTGGCCAACGTCGCCGACGTTGACCTGGAACAGAGTTGGCGGGAGATGATGAACAAGTACCGCACCCGCGACCGCCACCGCTACGACAGGTGAGACGGCCCGCTTGACAAGTGCCTCCCGTCATTTCCTGAAAGTGTCATTTGGCACTTGGGGCATTTGCGTTCTCTGCTAGAATGGGTATAATGTACCGCGTTGTGTAATACTGGTTATCACATCACTCTGGAGGGAGATGTCAATGAGCATGAACGTTCTCGACCTGACAACCCTGGATCGTACACTGGCCAAACAGGTGACGCCGGAGTGGGAGCAATTGCTCTCCTGCATCCAATGCGGCACCTGTAGTGCTTCATGTCCCACTGCCTTCGCGATGGACTATACTCCCCGCCAACTGTGGCAGATGGTGCGCTTGGGGATGAAAGAGGATGTCTTGTCCAGCCGCACCTTTTGGCTCTGTACCACCTGCAAATCCTGCCAGGTGCGCTGTCCGCGCGGTATCCCGATCACGGATACAATGATCGCTCTCAAAGAGTACGCCACGCGGGTGGACGTCAACGTTCCCGAGGGGATGAAGGCGTTCGGAGAGACAATTGGCACCAGCCACAACATCTCTGGCGACGATAACAAGACCCGCCAGATTTGGAGCCAGAACCTCGACCCTATTCCGCGTGGCGTCAAGCCCCGCCGCAGAAAGGCCGAGGTGCTTTATTTTATCGGCTGTGTCAGTTCCTTTTATCCCCGTGTCTACAGCATCCCCCAATCGTTCGTGCAGATTATGGAGCGGGCCGACGTAGAGTTCACCACGCTGGGCGGCGACGAGTGGTGCTGTGGCTACCCTCTCCACATCGCCGGGATGGGTGACCGCATGGCGACATTGGCCCAGCACAACGTCCAGAAGGCGCGGGCCGTGGGGGCCAAAAAGGTTGTCTTTACCTGCCCCTCCTGCTACTACGCCTGGACACATCTCTACCCCGAGGTCGTGGACGTCTCCGGCATCCAGTTGCAACACGCCAGCGAGTTTCTGGCCGAACTC
>CAYQTW010000198.1:0-1657 GCA_964420485.1 uncultured Anaerolineales bacterium | reverse complement strand
GACCTGGGGCGCAAGAGCGGGGTCTACGACGCGCCGCGTGAGGTGCTGGGCCGCATACCGGGGCTCGAGTTCCGCGAGATGTCTGCCAGCCGTGAGAACGCCCTCTGCTGTGGTGGCGGTGGTGACGTCGAAGTGGCCGACCGCACAGTTCCCGCGGGCGTCGCGGCGCAGCGTATGGCGCAGGTGCAGGCCACCGGCGCCAAGTACGTCCTCTCCGCCTGCCAGCAGTGCAAGCGCACGCTGCAAGAGGGCGCCCGCCAGAACAAGATTCGCGTGCGGGCGATGGACCTCACCGAACTAGTGTGGAAGTCCATGCAAGCCGCCGCCTGAACAGGATAAACCGGTTTTTTTCCAAAAACCCGGTTTCTGACTGCCATGTCACGCTTTTTCCTGGCTGACCTGCACCTTCACACCTGTCTTTCGCCTTGCGCCGAATTAGAGATGCTCCCCGAGTTCATCCTGGAGCGGGCGCAGGAGATAGGACTAGAAATCATCGCCGTCACCGACCATAACTCGGCCGAGAACGCCGCCGCAGTGGTCAACGCCGCCCGGGGTACGGGCATCACGGTGCTTCCGGGTATGGAGGTGCAGACCCGCGAGGAGGTACACCTGCTCACCCTGTTCGACACGCTGGAGCAAGTAGCCCGCTGGCAGGAGCAAGTCTATGCCAATCTGCCGCCACTCAAGAACGACGAGGCGATCTTTGGGGAGCAACTGATGCTCGACGCGGACGGGGACCCGGCAGGCTACCTCGACCGGCTGCTCTTGACTTCGACTTTTTTTTTCGTAGAGGACGTGGTACAGCGCGTGCGTGAATTGGACGGGCTATGCATCCCGGCCCACGTGGACCGGACGATGTACAGCATTATCTCCAACCTGGGCTTTGTCCCGCCAGAGTTGGACATCGTGGGAGTAGAGATCTCGACTAATATCGGCCCGGTCGAGGCCCGCGAACGTTTCCCCCAACTGGCACACTACAGTCTGGTGGGGAACGGTGACGCCCACCGGTTGAAGGAGATGGCGCGGCGCACGACGTTCAAGATGACCGCGCCCACCGTCGCTGAAGTGGCGCTGGCGCTGGCCGGTGCCGAGGGCCGCGAAGTTTGGGTAGACGGGCTGCGGTCGGGAGCGGTGGCGTGCTAGAGTTGTCGCTGCACATTCTAGATATACTGGAGAACTCTGTCGCGGCCGGCGCGACGCGGGTCGAACTGCGAATCGAGGAAGACTTGGCAGCCGACCGGCTGACCATTGAGGTCATTGACAACGGCAAAGGGATGGACGAGGAGACACTATCCCACGTGCTCGACCCTTTCTTCACCACGCGCCAGACGCGCCACGTGGGATTGGGGTTGCCGCTATTCGCCGCCGCCGCCGAATGGTGCAACGGCGGACTGCACATCGAATCGCAGGTGGGGCAGGGGACGCGGGTGATCGCCACCTTCCAGCACAGCCACATTGACCGCGCCCCGCTGGGTGACATCGAAGGCACGCTTCTAGCGTTTCTTTTGACCGAGCGGCCTGTTGACCTGCACTACGTCCATCGCGTGGACGGGCGCGCCTTCGAGTTCGACACGGCCGAGTTGCGGGCCGAGTTGGGCGACGTGCCGCTCACCCACCCGGCCGTGCGGCGTTGGTTGGGGGAGTTTATTGGTGAGGG
>CAYQTW010000197.1:0-6453 GCA_964420485.1 uncultured Anaerolineales bacterium | reverse complement strand
GTCACCTGCTTCCTGTAACTTGACATAACGTCTCAAAGACATAGTTCCGGATCCGGATGTCGTAACTTGTTGCGGAGCCCTATTGGCAAACCACATTTTGTCCAGGCAAAAACGCCAACGAGTTGGCACGTCTGGCGATCCGGCGGGAGTGGCTGAGTAATTACGGTAGCGAAAGCAAAACAGATTTCACTATCACGTCTCATCAAGGGGCGCATTCCTCACTTGTCTGCCCACTGCTTTGTGTTAGAATACTGCCCAGACTCGTAGCAGATGTGTCGCGTCCACCGCTGGCGATGCGGGCGATACGCTTACTGGTCTGGAAGCCGAAAATTGTTTCGGACTCGTTATGTCAACTATTATGTCTGATTCAACTCTGCGTTTGCAATTAACCATTGGCTTGCTTCTTTGTCTCTGTCTGGCCTTTACAGCCGGGTTCGGTGTTTACTGGCTATGGGACGAAGTAGAGCAAGCGATCGCTCCAAAGCCGCTGGGTGTGTTCTGGGAGGCTTGGGACCGGGTAGAGCAGCATTTCTACGGTCAGGTTCCTTCGTCCCGTGAACGCACCTATGGAGCCATCCGCGAGACCCTGAATCTGCTCGACGACCCCTACACCTTTTTTGTCGAGCCTCAATCCCGCGAACTGGAGCAAGATCAGATGCATGGCTCTTATGGCGGCATTGGCGTCACGCTGTGGTGTGATACGGAGGGACATACAGTGCTGTCTCCTTATGTCAACTCTCCCGCCGAACGCGCCGGGGTTTGCGAGGGAGATATCCTGCTGGCCGTGGATGCCAAAGCGATTGCCGACGAGACGACTGTGGATGATGTACGTGCCTGGCTTCATGGTGAGATTGGCACACCCGTCACGCTCACTATTTCTCGCCCCCCCACCCCACCGTTCGATCTCACCATTGATCGGGAGGAGATTCAGGTACCTTCCGTCACCTGGCACGTACTCGATCAGGCACCTGACATCGGCTACATTCATGTTCGGGGTTTCACCGAAAGAACCAGTGACGAAATCCTGAACGCTTTACAGAAACTGCGACAGGCAGAGACCTCTAGCCTGATCCTGGACCTGCGGGATAACCCAGGCGGTCTGATTGACCCAGCAGTAGCCACCGCCAGCCAGTTCCTTGGCGATGGCATTGTGTTGTATGAACTGAGCCGTGATGACCAGGAACGCATCTTCCGGGTGCAAAGTGGTGGTGTCTCCACTAGCATCCCCTTGATCGTGCTGGTCAACGGCGGAACGGCCAGCGCAGCCGAGATCGTCGCTGGCGCGTTGCAAGACCATGGCCGCGCTCCACTGATGGGCGAGTCTACTTTTGGTAAGGGGGCAGTGCAACTAATCTATGACCTTTCCGACGGTTCGTCGCTGCACGTCACTTCAGCAGTGTGGTTGACGCCCAACCGGCATCAGATTCAAGGCCAGGGGCTGACGCCTGACATTTACGTCCCGTGCGGCGATGGCCCACAGGACAAGCAACTTGACCGCGCTGTGGATTACTTGCAATCCCAGCGCCGGAATGACTAATTGGAGATGACAAATGAACAGTACCTTGCGTAACGTGTCCAAGTTCGTAATAGTGAGCACAATCGTGTTAATGTTCTCAACGATTGCGTTTCTCGCCGGCTTTGGTTCGGCTTACCTGTTGAGCAGACATGGTGTACTGCCAGCATGGTCGGTGACCACTCCGGTGGGCACTCAGTCACCTGTCACATCAGAGGAGATAGAGAAAGAGACATCAGTCACACCCATACCCGCACCGGCACCGGCAAACGAGAATGAGGAAACCTTTCAACTTTTCTGGGAAGTGTGGGATTTGGTACAGCGCAATTTCTATGGCGAACTGCCTGATATGCAGGAGATGACCTACGCCGCCATCAGGGGGATGCTGAGTACGCTGGATGACAAGTACACCGCATTTATAGAACCTAGTATCGCGACTATCCTGGCCGAGGATGCCACCGGAGAATTCGAGGGCATTGGCGCGTTTGTGGATATGGACGAGGATGGCAAATTAGAGATCGTACAGATTTTTGAGGGTGGACCAGCCGAGAAAGCGGGAATACTCGCTGGCGACCACGTCTTGGAGGTGGACAGTGTCTCTATCGTCGGGAGCACGCTCTACGAGGCCATCGGTTTGATTCGCGGGCCAGCCGACAGCAAAGTCACACTGCTCGTTGAGCGCGAAGGGGTATCCGAACCATTCGAGGTGACAGTCACCCGCGCGTGTCTGGAGATTCCAATTACTGAGGTAGAGATGCGTGATGATGGCCTCGGCTACATCAAGTTGCACGAATTTAGTGCTACGGCCAGCGAACGGATGGAGGAAGGCTTGGAAGAACTCTTGGCCCAAGAACCACGAGGCATCATCTTTGATTTACGCCAGAATCCGGGCGGGTGGCTGGACCAGGCCGTGAATGTGGCCGACCTTTTCCTCGACGACGGAGTGATTCTCATTGAGCGATGGAGTGACGGCAGCGAGCAGACGTTCGAGGCTAACCCAGGGAACATAGGAGAAGATGTCCCGCTGGTCGTGTTGGTGAATGGAAGCAGTGCCAGCGCGTCAGAGATCGTGGCCGGAGCGTTGCAGGATCGGGAAAGAGCCATATTGGTCGGGGAGGACACTTTTGGCAAGGGCTCGGTACAGCGTCCCTTTACTCTCAGCGATGGCTCCGAGTTGCGGGTTACCATTGCCCGGTGGTTCACGCCCAATGACCGGGCCATTCATGGTCAGGGGCTCGCGCCCGACATACAAATTCCGTGGCCCGAGGAAGGGGATCCAGACGTGGACCCTCAACTAGAACGAGCGGTAGAGTATCTTCTCACAGGTGAATAATGTTCAAAGTTGTCGCCACTAACCGCAAAGCCGCACACGATTTCAATCTTGAGGATCGTTACGAAGCCGGCCTGGTCCTAAAAGGAACCGAGATCAAATCCATCCGCGCTGGCAGAGTGAACTTGAGCGACGGATACGCACAGCCTCAAGATGGAGAATTGTGGCTGTTCAATGTGCATATTGCACCCTATGATCCATCGGGGAGATACAGTCACGAGCCACGCCGGCCACGCAAACTGCTGCTTCACCGCCGAGAGATCAACCGTCTCATCTCTCGTGTTCAGGAGCGCGGCTACACTATCGTACCCTTGCGGCTGTATCTGAAGGATGGCCGGGCCAAGGTCGAGATCGCACTGGCGCGGGGAAAACGCAAGTATGACAAGCGGCAGGCTATCGCCAAGCAGGATGCTCAACGAGAGATTGAGCGTGCATTGAAAGAGCGTTATAGATAAATAAGGTGACTGCCCTCCCCTTCCGCCGGGATGGTCTTTTTGGTATCTTCTCAAAATGTAGGGGCGAACCCTTGCGGTCGCCCTGGCGGGCAGGTGCAAGACCTGCCCCTACCCCAAATTATTGAGAAGATACTCTTTTTGTGTTCTTGTTTTTCACATAGCCTAATGGTGTCTTTTAAGCATTGTTCGAGTTTGGGGTACCCTAATGACTACGCGAAAAACACCAACTTGACACTTGAGCACCCTGGAAGTATAATGTTACCAATCTCATAAAAGCAAAGGAGTAATACTGTGGTAAAAGAAACAACCGACATTCCTCAACCCCGCTCCATCAATGACCTGCAACCCAAGATGTGTCTACAAGGAACGGTTAAACAGACACAGTTATACGGCGCGGTGATGGATATCGGCCTCGAATGTGATGGGGTAGTACACATCTCCCAACTTGCGCCCGAACGCGTCAATCGCGTAACCGACGTAGTCAAACCAGGAGATAACGTGACGGTGTGGGTCACCAAAGTGAACCCGGAAAAGAGATTTATTGGCTTGACAATGATCGAGCCGCCCAGGGTAGACTGGCACGACCTGGCAGAGAACCAAGTTCACACCGGCACTGTGATACGGCTTGAATCCTATGGTGCTTTCGTTGACATCGGCGCCAAGCGCCCCGGTCTACTGCACATCCGGGAGATGGCCTCTGGCTATGTCCGCCATTCATCCGAACTGGTGCAACTCAACGAAGAAATTCAGGTACGCATCCTCAAACTCGACCGGCGAAAGCGGCGCATTGACCTGACGATGATGGGCATTGAAGCAGAAACCGAGGACAAGACCGAGGAAGAGGAACCCACCCAGACGAGTATGGAGATGGCACTCCAACGCGCCCGTACCCAACAACGACGACAATCGAAACGCCGTCACGACAAGCACCAGGTCGCCAATCTTTCTGAACGAGAAGACATCCTGGCACGTACTCTCGAACAGCACTCAAAACGCCAGTAGAGGCCGGTCGTCTCCAACCCCCAGATTATTCCTCCACGAGGAATTCCACTGAGCCCAGAGGCACAAAAGTCTCGCTCATCCCTTTGGCTATCAGGGGTTCATCTGCGCTTACCATCACGCCAAAGTGGTACACGCCTGATGCCAGCATCACCGATTGCGCTGGTACGAACAGGAGCGGGTCGCGCACGACCTCGCCAGCCTGCCACACCTCGAAGGGATAGTGACCGTCCACCGGGCTGCCTGAAGACCGCCATACCTCGTGCCCTTCTGTGTCCAGCAGCACCAGGTCACGGACACGTGCATCAGGACGGTTTCGGTCGGCACGCCAGAAAAGCGTGACGCGCCAATCACCCGGCAGTGTCACCTGATCGTAGGACTGGGTATACCCCAAGAGCGTGACGTCACCTTCTGGGAAAGTCGCCATCACCTCACGAGCCATGTCCAATTCGGCCAACCGGGGCTGGCGGCGCGGGCGCTCCACCTCAATTGAGGTGAGCACCAAACTGTCACCGGCGACATGCCCGTGCCCGTCATAGTGCGGCATCCGGTAGCCCCCAGCCATTGAGTAAAGACCCACGTTGAGCACGTACTCCCCCGGCGGCGTCCCCGGCAGGACATTGATCTCGTATTCATCCCACACGTACTTGTCGAGCGGCCAGCGCGTCGTCGGCAGGCCGGCCGGGTTCACGTGATCCTCCTGGCCCCACACGATTTGCAGCGGACGAGCCAGGTGTACAAAAGACTGATAGTTCACATCCAAAGGCATCAGGGCATGCCAGTAGAGCACAACCAAGAATTTTTCCCCAGAACGGACGCGCTGCCGGGACAAGTCATAGCCCAAGAGTTCGATCCGCCCATCGAAATTGACTCGTTGCTCATACCGAGCGGCCCACGCCTGGCCAGGCGGCGAAGTGTAACGCATCCAATCATCCTGTGGATCTATTACCACACTCTTGAGAATAATGAATAACAAAAGCACTCCCCCGAGCCAGATTGGAGATTGGAGATTGGAGATTGGAGATTGGAGATTTTGGACATCGGAGGGGGGCATCAGCAGCAGGGCAACGACCAACGTCGTCAGGCCAACCGCCGAGATGACCCAGCCCGCTGTGCGCGGAGGTGTGTCTTCAAAGCGCACCAGCACCTCGTGTTCGCCTTCGGGCACCCACAGAGTGATAAAGCCTTCGGGCCCGGCTACCTCTATCTCTACCTCCTCGCCGTCCACACAAGCCCGCCAGCCCGGGAAGTAAAAAGTGTACAGGCGCAAGACGAATCGCTTGGGCGTAGAAACGGCGAAGCGGTCGTGGAGTGGCCCGTGCTCGACGATTTCAACGGTAGCGCCGTCAGGCAGGGTAGCGCGATTGACTTTGTCCACCGGGCCAGGCCGCGAATAGGATGCGACCAGCGTCGACTCAGGATGCACACACCGTGGCGTCACATCCACCGGTAAAAAGTCACCCGTCGAGGTCGTGCCCAGCGCCAGACTGTGCTGTTCCCATTCCAGAATATCCCCAGGCGCAGTACCTCCAAAATCCGGCGCCCACATCGGCGGGTAGAGCACCGGCAGCGCCAATAGCAGAATCATTGCCAGGCCCATCGCCAAGATTGGGTTGCGCCAGCGATTGACGGGCAGCAAGGTCGTCCCACCCGCCACACACACTGCCAGCATCAGATTGGCTGGGCCCAGCAGCCGCCACGGAAATTGGAGGTAGAGCAGGCCGGGGATACGTTCCCAGATCGCGGTGGAGGCAGGCAGCATCAAAAAGATCAGAACCAGCCCGGCCAAGATAAAGTAGAGCAGAGTGTGGGGGTGTGGGGGTATGGGCGTTCTTCGAACCTCCCAAAGCAAAAGCGCACCCAACGCCGGGAGGGCTAGCAGCCACTGCGCCAGGCCCAGGTTGTACCGGTACTGAGGGGCCGTCGCGCCCAGGTCGAGAGTGCGCGAGGAAACAAATAGTTCGCCCAGCGAAAGAAAGTTTTCACGAAAATCAAAGTGGCCTGGACCGACGACCTCTAGTTTGACGGCGCCGCGCTCCAACAACGCCGGAAACCAAAAAAAGGCAATGATGGCCGCTGCCAGGGCAAACGCCAGCCCCCCCCACCCTGCCCGCCTGCGCCCTGTGCCGAACGCGACCTCCCATATCCAGTAAACC
>CAYQTW010000196.1:0-6474 GCA_964420485.1 uncultured Anaerolineales bacterium | reverse complement strand
CCCTGCCGGAACGGGTGGCGACCTGGCTGCGGGCGCTCCCCGAATACGCGGAGGAATCCGCCCGTATGGCGCTAGAGATAGACGAGGCGGCAGTGCGGGTCTGGCTGGACGAGATCGCGCCGCAGTTGGGGCCGGAGCGCATCCTGGACGTCGCCGAGACGTTGCCGCGCACGGTGGCAGCGCTGGCCGCCGGTGAGCACCAGGCTCAGTCCCACATTCGTCATCCCGCAGGCATCTACGTTGTCCAGCCCGGCGACGTCTTTTTCGACATCGCCTACGCTCACGGCTTTCCCCAGTGGCGGCTGGAGGAGGCCAATCCCGACGTGGACCCGGACGCGCTGGCTATCGGGATGGAGTTGGTCATCCCCTCCATTGACGTCCTCTTTCCCTACCCACTGGCGCCCGGCCAGCGCATCGAGATCAGCCTGCCGGAGCAGCGATTGCGGGCCTACGAGGGCGAGCAACTGGTTTACGATTTCACCTGCTCAAGCGGGATGACGAGCACGCCGACCATCGCCGGGCAGTTCCAGGTGCTTTTTAAGGAGCCGAGCGCCTACGCCCCACGGTGGAGTCTAGAGATGCCTTACTTTATGGCCATCTATCAGGAAGGACCCGAGTTCTTTAACGGCATCCACGAACTGCCCATCACGTCAGGTGGGAGGCGGCTGTGGGCCGGCGTCCTGGGCTGGCCGGCCTCCTATGGCTGCATTATCCTCGACGTCGGTGACGCCGAACTGCTCTACAACTGGGCTCCGGTGGGGACGCTGGTGCGCATCACGGGCGTAGCGCCGGGGACACCGACCTATGAGCCAATCTCTACTCAAGGAGGCGGATGATGTGCATTGTGAACGCCGGGAGATGGATCGAGATAGACCTGGCGACGGGAAACGTCGTCGAACACAAGTTGACCGAGGAAGAAATACAAACCTATCTCCTGGGCAGTGGCCTGGCGGCGCGCCTGTTATACACGTCGCTGGCCCCAGCCCTCGACCCGCTCGACCCGCCCAGTCCCCTGCTGGTCTTTAACGGCCTGCTGACGGGCACATTCGCGCCGGCAGCGGCCCGCACCTCCTGGTGTGGTCGTTCTCCCCTCACCGGTATCTGGAACGAGTCCAACGTGGGCGGGCACTGGGGGGCAGAACTACGCTTTGCCGGGTTCGATGGACTCGTCGTCACCGGCCGCGCCGCCTCACCCGTCTACCTCTGGATCCACGATGGGCAAGTGGAGGTGCGGGACGGGGCTCACCTGTGGGGGAGTGGCACTTTTGAGACCCACGACCGGTTGCGGGAGGAGACCGACCCTCAGTCCCAAGTCGCCTGCATCGGCCCGGCGGGAGAGAACCAGGTGTTGCTGGCCGGGGTGATGACCGGCGGGCAGGCTCACAACCGGGCCGCCGGGCGCGGCGGCATGGGCGCGCTGATGGGCTCCAAGAACCTCAAGGGTATCGTCGTGCGGGGGCGCGAAAAGCCCACCTATCCCGACCCGGCCCGCTTCCGCGCCGTGGTGCGCGAGGCCAACGTCCGCATCCGCCAGCAATCCCAGGGCCTGTCGCTGATGGGTACAGCGGGAGGCGTCCCGGGGGCGGAGCACGCTGGCGACCTGCCGCTCAAGAACTGGCAGGAAGGCTCCTGGCCCGAGGGGGCGCACGCCATCTCTGGCCAGACCATCCACGAGACTATCTGGGTGCGCGACACACACTGCTATGCCTGCCCCGTCGGCTGCGGCAAGGCCATCGAAGTGCGGGAGGGCCCACACGCCGGCACCTGGGGGGAGGGGCCAGAGTACGAGACGCTGGCCGGTTTCGGCGGCAACCTGCTGATTGACGACCTGCCGGCATTGGCGGCGATCAACTCTCTCTGCAACGATCTGGGGCTGGACACCATCTCCACCTCCGGCGTGGCGGCCTTTGCCACCGAAGCGATGGAACGGGGGCTGATTTCGCCGGCAGACGCGGGCGGGCTGCGACTGACGTGGGGCCAGCCGCAGCCGGTGCTGGCGTTGGTCGAGCAGATCGCCCGCCGGGAGGGGCTGGGTGCGCTCCTGGCCGGTGGCGTCCGGGCGGCGGCGGCCCGCCTGGGGCCAGAGGCGGCGGACTTGGGCATCCACGTCAAAGGGCTAGAGTTGCCCTACCACGACCCCCGCGCCTTTGTGGACATGGGGCTCAACTATGCCACCGCCGGCCGGGGGGCCTGTCACCTGGAGAGCCTCTCCTACTGGCGCGGCTATGGCATCGAGTGGCCCGGTTGGCAGGAAGGTCCCCGCGACCGTTTCGCCTCCGACGAGGCCACCGTCCGCCTGGTCATCGCCTTTCAGGATTTTATGGCAGTCTACAACCCGCTGGGCCTGTGCAAGTTCATGATCAAGGGCGGGCAGTCCCCGGCGCGGACGGCGGAACTGGTGAACGGAGCGACCGGATGGGACTGGAGCGCCGACGACCTGGTGCGGCGGGGTGAGCGCCTTTTCAACCTGAAGCGGTTGATCAACCTGCGGTTGGGGATTACCCGGGCCGACGATACCCTACCCCGCCGCTTTCTGCTCGAACCCCGACCCTCCGGCGCAGCGGCAGGCGTCCTCCCCGATCTGGATCGTATGCTCCCCCTGTACTATGAACTGCGGGGATGGGATACAGAGGGCCGGCCGGCGCGAGAGCGGTTGGAGGCGTTGGGAGTATGATAATTAATCAAGGAGGAAACCTATATGTCTTACGGATATCACGGAAAAATCTTGCACGTAAATCTCACAACAGGAAAGATAGAGGTGGAGGAACCCGATGAGACCTTTTACCGCCAATACGTGGGCGGGAGCGCGATGGGGGCCTACTACCTGCTCAAGCACACCCCGCCCGGGGCCGACCCGCTGGGGCCGGAGAACACGCTCAGCCTGATGATCGGCCCCATCACCGGCGTGCCCATCTCGGGCCAGTCCCGCGTGGCCGCTACTGCCAAATCCCCCCTCACCGGACTGGTCGGCGAATCCACAGCCGGGGGCTTTTGGCCCGCCGAACTGAAATTCGCCGGCTTTGACGGCATCGTGATCCACGGCCAGGCCGAGCGCCCCGTCTACCTGTGGGTGCACGACGGGGAGGCAGAGTTGCGGGACGCCGCCCATCTGTGGGGGCAATTCACCGCCGACGTGGAAGACGCTATTCGGAAAGAACTGGACGACAAGCGCGTCCGCGTCCTACAGTGCGGCCCGGCAGCCGAGAAAGGGGTCCGCTTCGGAGCGCTGATCAACAATGCCAACCGGGTCAACGGGCGCGGCGGCATGGGCACGGTGATGGCCTCCAAGAATCTCAAGGCCGTCGCCGTGCGAGGGCGCAATCGCCCCGAACTGGCCGATCCGGAAGCGGTAAAGGCGCTGGCCAAGTGGGGGGCCGACCACGTGGGTGACGGGTTCATCACCGCCACAACTGTACTCTTCCAGCAAAAGGAGGGCGGCCTGCCCACGCGCAACTGGGCCAGTGGCGTATTTGAGGGGGCCGAGGCCATTGACGGGCGGCGGATGATCGAGACCATCCAGAAAAAACGGGACACCTGCTTTGCCTGCGCGACGCGCTGCAAGTGCGTGGTGGAGATAACAGAGGGACCCTTCCTGGTGGACCCCCGCTACGGCGGCCCGGAATACGAAACGCTGGCCACGATGGGCTCCTACTGCGGCGTCTCTGACCTGGCGGCGATAGCCCGCGCCAACCAACTGTGCAACATGTACGGGATGGACACTATCTCCTGCGGCGCGACCATCGCCTGGGCAATGGATTGCTTCGAGCAGGGATTGCTCACCCCGGAGGACACCGGCGGCGTATCTTCTCAATATCCTGGGGTAGGGGCAGGACTTGCTCTTGCCCACAAGGGCGACCGCAAGGGTTCGCCCCTACCTATTGAGAAGATACCCGGCGGCGTTCTACGCTTTGGCGACGCCGAGGCGCTGGTGAGCGCGGTGGAGTGCATCGGGAAGCGGAAAGGCTTTGGGCGCGTGTTGGGCGAGGGTTCCGTCCGCGCCGCTGAAATCCTGGGCGTGGGCCAAGACCTGGTGGTGGCGGTCAAGGGCCGGGAACTTCCCGCCCACATGCCCCAGGTCAAGCGGGGCATGGCGCTCATCTACGCCGTCAATCCCGGTGGCGCCGACCACACGGTTTTCGAGCACGACACCTCCTACATATACAATGCGGAGCGGATAGCGGCGCTGGGCCTCCTGCACCCGCAACCGGCGGACGTGTTGAACGCCGAAAAGGTACGCTATTCCCTCTACACCCAGCGTCTCACCAGTTACATTGATAGTCTGTGCCTGTGTTGGTTCGTCTTTGGCGGGGACTGGCAATTGTATGACACCAGCCAGACTGTGGAGGTGGTGCGCGCTGTCACCGGTTGGAATGTCAGCCTGTGGGAACTGATGAAGGTGGGCGAGCGGCGGCTGAACCTCCTACGGGCCTTTAACGCCCGCGAGGGGGTCGGTGCGGAGGCGGACACAGTACCGCTAAAGTTGTTGGTTCCGCTGCAAGGTGGGCCCAGCGACGGCGTGGCGGTCACCGCCGAGGAAGTGGAGGCGGCCAAGGCGCTCTACTACCAGATGGCCGGCTGGGACGAGGACGGCCGCCCGACGCGGGCCAAACTGGAGGAACTGGCCCTGGGCTGGGTGGCGGACGAACTGGGGCTGTAGAAAGGGTAGAGGAATCCCGTCAGGCTGTCCGCGCCGGAGGTCGCGCCGTGTGCCAGCACCTCCCGCGTGGCCGCCGCGATCTCGGTATCTGTCCCCGCGCTCAACGCCGCCAGCAGCGCGTGCCACGCGGCGCCACATTCTCCCCGTCCGGCGGCCCGCAGAAAAGCGGCGGAGAGAGTCGTGGTGCGGGGAGCGGCCACCTTGACCAGGGTGCGGCAGAGGGGGCCAGGGGTAGGATGGGCCAGGTGGGCCCAGAGCATGACGCCGGTGAGAAAATCGTCACCGGCGGGGGTGAGCCCGCTTCCCAGCCCGGCCAGCCCGGCCGCCCCCTCCCGCAGATATTCGAGGTTGCCTTCCCAACCCAACCGCAGGGATTCTGCGGCTTCCCGGGCTGCGGAGAGGACGGGCGCGTCGTCGGGCTGGGGAGCCTCCAGCAGCGCCAGCAGGCTGCCAGCGGGAGCACAGGACAGACATAGGGCGCGTAGAAGCGGCAGGCGAGAGACAATCGCACCGCGCTGGGATCGCAGCGCCTCCCAATCTGGGCAGGGCTCCCACACCGTTGCCCGCTCCAGGCCCACCTCCAGATTGCCGACGCAAAGTAGGGGCGGGGTAACCCCGCCCCTACCTCCCAGCGTCACCGGCGCACCGAGGTTAACCTCCGCAAAGAGCCCCGCCCCGCCATCCACCACGACGTTGAGCGGCCCGTCGCCGACCTGGGACGTCACCAGCGCCACCACGTCGCCGTCATGGGTGATCAGGTCGCAGGCGTGCTCAAAGACAGCCAGCACCCGTCCATCGAACCGACCCCCGTGCAGACGCTCCCTCACCGGCCGGCTGATCGAACGGGCGACGACCACTAATCCCACCCGCCGTACTGTGACGGGTTCTTCCCACGGCGCTTTACCACTCGGGGATAGTCCCCTTTAGGCGCGTCGGGGTTGATGTCCACCAGTTGCACCTCAAAGTGGTGCTCGTCGCCATAGTCGAAGAGATATAGGAACCGCTGTTTCATGCGCAGGTTCAGGTCGCAGATTTTCACCTCGTCCGCGCTGGGGCCGTCGGCGTCGGGATGGGCATACTCTGTGCTATCGTCCCAGGCCTGGCCGCTCATGTAAAATGAGTAGAGGTGGTCAAAGTCAAAGTCTACAGCATTTTGAATGGCATAATGGAGATCATCCAGGGTCTGATCCTCAGAGATCTCGATGGTGCGCCAGACGCTGGGCTTGCGCAGGTAGGTCACTTTGAAGGTATAGGTCTGCAAAGCGCCAGGCCGCCGAGGAGGAGCCTCGGGCAGCGGGGGCGGGGCTGGCAGCGGTGTGGCCCTGGCCTGGGCCAGCGCCGGGTCATCTCGCAGCGCGGACAGGGCCTCGTCCGACCAGGCCGCCATCACCGCGTCCACGGCGCGCGGGTCGGTGCCATAGTTTCCCAGTATGCGGGGCATGTGCTCGCTCAACGGCCGCAACTCTGTCAGCGCGGCGTCCATCTCGGTGGGGTGGATCAGTCCCAGGCGGGCCAGAAAGTGGAGGTAGGCCGGCAAGAGTTCCATCACAGATGCCGCCTTGTAGGGCTGTGCGCCCAGGAAGGGGAACAGTTCGACCAGCGCCTTGTCCATCGTCTGGCGGTGGGGTACCAGGGGCGAAGACGGCTGTGGCGTGGCGGGTGTGGTAAACTGCCGCCCCAGCGCCTCGCCTAGCTGCTTGTAGGCCATGTACCCCCGGCTGTAGGGCACGCCGGCCCGGTGACGGTCGGCGACGAACTCGGTCAGCAGGTTGTTGAGGTTCTCTTGACACCGGTCAGCGTCCACCGCCGGGCCAAAG
>CAYQTW010000195.1:0-6487 GCA_964420485.1 uncultured Anaerolineales bacterium | reverse complement strand
CGGGCACACGCTTGCGCCGCGCCGGTATTGGCTCCGCAACGGGCGTCACAACCTCGGCCACAGTCGCCTGTGCTGACGGAGCCACGATCTCGTCCGCAGTCTCCATCTTGCGCGTGCCGCCCCGCGCCTGCGCGGGAGAGACAGCCGGCCCAGCCTCCTTTTCCTCACCCCAGGTGGGGACAGATACCCCCAACGCCTGGGCCATCTCGGCTGCGCTCTGCCAGCGCTGCGAACGGGCCAACTCTAGCGCCTTCATCACCGCGGCCTCGGTCTGCTCGCTGGCCCCTGGCGCCGAACCCCGCAGCGTGGCAAATTCCTCCGGGTCCGCCATGCGCATCGTCGCCGTCGCGGGAGCCTGACCGGTCAGGGCGTGGTATAGCGTCGCTCCCAGGCCGTAGATGTCGCTGCGAGCGTCGGTGTGCCCCATCTTGATGTCGTATTGTTCTGGCGGGGCGTACTCTGGCGTGCCCATTCCCCGCATCGTTGTTTTCGTGCGCGGGTCGCCAGGGTCCCACAACTTTACCAGCCCAAAGTCCACGAGGGTTGCCCGCCCGTCGGGCCGGATGATCACATTCTGCGGCTTGACGTCGCGGTGGATCACTCCCTGGGCGTGGCAGTACGCCAGCGCGTCGAGGAGTTGTCCAGCCCAGGTCAACACCTGCTCCTCGGGCAGCGATCCCTCTCGTTTGATTAGGCTGGCCAGATTCTCCCCGGCGACAAAATTCATCACCAGGTAGGCGTTGCCTCCCTCCTCGAAGAAATCGGTGACACGGACCAGGTGGGGGTGGTCCAGACGCGCCAGGACGGTCGCTTCCCGCTGGAACTGCTGGCGCAATTGAGCCAGTGTGTGCGAGTCGATCCCTGGCTGGGGCATCATCTCCTTGATGGCCACGGGAACGTCCAACTGGGTGTGCTGGGCGCGGTAGACCGCGGCCATCCCGCCCTCACCTAGCAGGGAAACGATGCGGTAGCGGTTTTGCAGCATATGGTCACTCGTGAGGGTCATACGTCACTCCTGGTTGCTCGTTGCCCGATTGAGAACACGGATGGGCAGGATTATCTGATCTGATCCGCCAATCCTGCTAATCCCTGTTCTCCATCTCAGAACACGGATTGGCAAGATTAAACGGATTATGCGCGTCTAACCGCCACATACCAATGCCTGTTTCACGCTCTACGCATAAAAGTTGAGTTTCATCTGCCCAACCCGCACCTCATCCCCGCTGTTGAGCGGCTGCGGCTGCCCCGGCGTCAACTTTTGCTGGTTGACGTAGGTATAGTTGGTGCTGTTCAGGTCCTCGATCAAGACCTGGGCGCCCTGGCTAAAGATGCGGGCATGCCGCCGGGAGACCCCTCCCTCGTCCCCGCCGTGGTCGGTCAGGTCAATCTCGGGGAAGACGCCGCTGACTGGGTCCTCTCGCCCGATGAAAATCTCGGTCTTGGCGGGCGGGAAGGGCAGCGTGGCGTTGGTGCCCTGCACGACCAGGCGTCCCTGGACGCCCGCCACAGCAGGATAGCCTGGCACGGGCGTGGGGGCCACCGGCGGGATCGGTGCAGGTGAGACTGGCGCAGGCGCGGGCACTGAGGCCGGCAGCGCGACTGCGCCTACCGGCGCGCCGCACATATCGCAAAAGTTACTGCCCGGCTCTAGTTGAGCGCCGCAACTGGGGCAGACTGGCACGCCGGCCGGTGCTGGAGCCGGGGTCACTGCCGGGGGAAGCGGGGCAGGAGCGGCGGCCTGCGGCGGCGAGACGGGAACCGTCGGCTCTAAAGTCGCGCCACAACTATTACAAAATGCCTCACCGGGCGTCGCCGGTGCGCCACAGATGGGACAGGTAGCGACCACAGCGGTGGGGATAGGCTGCATCTGAACTGCAGCGGGCGGCATTACTGCCGGCGCCACTCCTCCCAACGCCGCGCCACAACTATCACAGAAAACGGCCTCATCAGGTTGTTGCGAACTACAATTCGGACATACAGGCATAGTTTTCCTCCTTGATTTATCTTCTCAAAGTGGGGCAATGTAGCCGAGGTTTCCATACCTCGCGGGCTGGCGCGATATGGAAATCGCGGCTACGGTGCAATCGCCCCAGAATATTGAAAAGATACTCCTCGATTTAGTACATTGGTAGATTGGTACGCTTTGCGCGGTGACCAGTTTCCCAATCTACTAATCTGCCAGTTTCTGAGTTAACTTGCGCGTCTCGTAGCGCAGTTTTTTCGTGCCGGCAGTCGAGAGCCCTTTGCCCTGCTCCAACCGCTCGGCCTCCTCCAGTGCTGTCTGGGCCAGTTTCTCCTCGCCCAGTTCCAGCAGACGGGTGGCGGCGGCGCGTAGTTTCTGCGTCGCCCCGGCAATGTTGCCCACCGCTGCCTCGTCCAGCGCCCGCGTCTGCAACTTGTGTGCCGTCACCTTTTCGACAATGTTCATCACGTAGGGATTGGTCTGCATCGCCTGGGCCGGGTCGGCCGCAAAGTTCAGGATGACGTCGGTTTTGGCCTTCTCACCGGCCAGGCCGGTGGCGGCCACGTCGTAACTCACCTCGGCCTGGGCGATGCGGTATGTTCCGGGTTGTCGGGGCGGGATGAGCATCTCGATCAGCACGCTTTGCCCTTGCTCGCGGTCCATATCGCCCAACGCGACCTGCACGTCGCGGTCCGAAAGGGCGCGGTGGCCCAGTTTGGCGATCAGCGGCATCACCCGCCAGACGGCGCGGGGCATCACGCCCGGCACCAGCCGCAGGATCATCTCCGCGTTCTGCACGACGGTGGCCTGGGCCACCCGCACGCAGGCTTCGAACGTACTCAAGATGGCGTCCGGCTGGCCCTCGGGGATAAAGTCGGAGATGCCTCCGCTGACCTGGGCCACATCGTCCAAGAGTTGCTCGTTCCACTGCTCGCCCAGGCCCAGCGCGGTGATGGGGATGCCCTCTCCCCCGGCCTCGACGGCCAGACGGCGGCACACGTCCTCGTCGCCAAAGGTCTCCCCGTCGGTCAGCAGGAGCAAACGGCTGACCCGTCCGGGGCTCAACCCCTTCCGCAGTTCTTCCAACCCCTTGCGTATGCCGCGCGACATCTCGGTGCCGCCGCCATCGCGGATGCGCTCGATCTGGCGTTTGAGCCCCGCCGGATCGGTGACCGGCTGGCTGGGTGCAATCACTTTTACTTTGTCGTCAAAGATGACGATAGAGGCCAGATCCCGCGGCCTCATGCGGTCAACCGCCAGTTTGGCCGCCTTCTTGAGATTGGCCAGTTTGGCCCCGCTCATTGAGCCGCTATGATCCAGCACCAGGCTAAAGTTGAGCGGCATCTGGACGTTGGCGACTGCACCGATGGGCATAGCCTCAATGAGCACGTAGGCCAACTGCTGGCCTCCGGTGGCGGGTAACGTCGTTTTGTTGGTCTGGACGGTCAGTTGTACTTCTCCGGGCATAAAAAATCTCCTCGGTTTTGAGTGAACCTTTCCTCCAGCCTCCCCCTCGCATTTCACTGCCAGACAGTTTTATGGTATCTTTTCAATAAAGTGGGGCAAGACCCCGGTCATAAGCCTGTCATTCTGAACCGGAGCGCAGCGGAGGTGAAGAATCTCGCCTTGGATAGGCGGTTTGGGCACTGTAACGTGAGATTCTTCGCTTCACTGCGTTTCGCTCAGAATGACACCCCCAAATATTGAAAAGATACCACTTTCCCTACTGATAGGTGGCCGTCAGCCGATACGGTTGCTGGCTGTTAAAGCCGCTATAGGGGTACACGCGGACGTAGTATTTCCACTCTGCCACGGGGATGAATGTCACGTTCTCAGATACATTCCCCGACTGGTTGGACAGAGCCACCAGTTGATACTGGCCATCGTAATAGTAGACGTACAGGTCATAGTCGCAGTCGGATGGAATATCGGTCAATTCGATGTGAACAGCGGTGTCGGTCGAAGGAGTGAAGTGGTAGTAATCTTCCTTATCTGTCGCGTCCCAGATGTACGCCTCGTAGACCACGTCCGCTTTCAAGGCTCCCCACGCTTGAGCCGGTGTGTCATTAGGTTCGTAGATGTCATACTGATACCACCAGACCCACCCGCGCATAGTCAGCGGCAAGTAGATACGGAATGGGCCAACGTGGGTGGTGGCCATCCCCTCAGCACTGTTGCCGGCCCGGTCGTAGGCGGTGACGCGAAAGATGTAGTCGGTGTCCGTCGCCAGGGCCGTGAAGGTTTCCGAGGTGGCAGTGGTATTCGTCAGCCAGTCCTGCCAGGAAGTGTAGGCTGTACCGCTGTATGCGACGGTGTAGGTAGCAACGCCAGAGGTAGCGTCCTGGGCCGACCAGGAGACGAGGAACTGGGTCGCAGAGATGTGCTCGGGGGCAGTGATGGTGACGGTCGTTGGCGGCGTGGCGTCGTAGCGCAAACTGACCGTCTGCGCGGTTGTGTGGTCCACGTTGCCGGCGCTGTCCTCCAACCAGACCCAGACGGGGTGCGTCCCCTCAGTCGTCACTGTCAGACTGGTGAGGGTGGTGATCCCCGGCGTGGCTCGCAGTGTGCCGCCCAAGTTCCCCGCCGGTGTCACGTCCACCGAGTAGCGCGCCCCGGCAATACCCGACAGGTCGTCCGGGTTGTCCCACGTCACGGTAAAGGTGTTGACGTTCGTCCAGGCGGCGGGCGTGGCCGTCAGATTGACTGGTGCGGTGATGCTGGTATCGTACCGCAGCGCCACCGTCTGCGCGGTGGTATAGTCCACGTTGCCGGCGTTGTCCTCCAACCAAACCCAAACGGTGTTCTCTCCTTCAACCGGCGCCGTCAGGTTGGTGAGGGTGGTGATTCCCGGCGTGGATCGCAGCGTGCCGCTCAAGTCACCCGCCGGTGTCACGTCCACCGAGTATCGCGCCCCGGCGATGCCTGACAGGTCGGCCGGATTGTCCCACTTTACGGTAAAGGTGTTGACGTTCGTCCAGACAGCGGGAGTGACTGTCAGGCCGGCAGTCGGCGAGATGACGGTATCGTACATCGTCGTGGCGTCTCCATTACCGGTGGGCCCGGTTTCCGACTTGCCGTAAGCGTCCTGCGCGACGGTAGCGAAATAGTAAGTGCCGTCCCCGCTGGCCGGCGTGAACGTGAACACACCCGCCGAGGCGGCGCTGGTGATAGTCGTCGTCGTCCAGGCTCCACCGTCGAAGCGGCGCCACAGGCGCACCTCGGTCAGCGGGGCCAGCGACGGGGTTGCCACCCAGGTCACAGTGATGGGGTCTCTGTTTCTATACTGCGGCGCCCAGGCCACCTCCGATTGCGGCTTGTGAGTATCGTATATAGTCTGCGTCTCCGAAACCGCAAGCCCGGCCTCCAGGTTCCCCAGGTTGTCCACCGCAACGGTGGAGAAGAGATACAGTCCGTCACCCGCGGGTGGATCAAAGCCAAAGGCGCCCGAACTGGCGTTGATCGTCTGATCGGGTGTCCATGTGCCCGTGATTTCCTTCTTGTACCACAGCATCGTGGAGTAGACGCCGCTTTGCGTGTCGGTGGCGGCCCATGTGATGGTGATGGGGCTGGTGATGGCGTAGGCCGGCGCCGAGGCAGTGGACTCCGGCGGCGTGCCGTCCAGCGCGTAGGTGTAGGTCTGGACAGCGGCATTGCCGACCTGGTCAGCGACGGTGGCGGTGATGAGGCCACCAACAGTCTCCCCTGGGTCTACTCCATACGGGCCTGATTGCCACGGTGTGAACCCTGACGTGACGTCCGCCGGGCTCTCACCAAAGGCGGGGGAGAAACTGACCCGATCCACGCCGGAGGCGCCGTCGCTGGAATACCCGCGCACGATAAAGTTCTGAGCCAGAGGCATTGTATTGGTGTAGTAGAGGCGCGTTCCCACGGCATACAGATAGTCGCTGACCTCCACAATCGAGGGGGTCAAGATGGTGGGCGCGGTAATGTCCTGCAAATAAGTGATGGCGATGGTGGTCTGGACACCGTCGCTGTTGATGGCGGTGTAGCCAATGTGGTTTTGCGAACCGTGGCCGGTGTCAATCGTGTAAACCACAGTGGCAGTCAACGGCGAGGTAGTTAAAGTATAGATACGCTGTGACACGCTGAAGGCGGCCCCGGCAGTCAGCGTCAGCGTCGGCGTGCCGCTGATCTCGAAAGTGAGGGTGATGATGCCGGGCACGGCATTGTTAAAGTAGACCGTCTTGGTGACGCCGGTGCCTGGATGGGTGTCAGAGATGGGGAGGTTGGAGGTGACGGTGATGGCCTGGATGCGAGGATTGGCGCCGGTGCCGGCGTTGCACAGCGGCGCGGCCTGGATGCGGGCGCCGGCGAGAAACGCCAGGAGAAAGGCGAGCGCCAGGACAGTGCCCAGGGCGGCTACGCCAATTCGGGCCGGCTTTGGAATACGTTCGCCTGCTTTCATTTTATAACTCCTTGTCGTATTTGTTTACGCTTTGTTAGTTGAGGCAACAGATGAACAGCGGATAAACGGATGAGGACATTGCCCCTCAGCCCAAGCCA
>CAYQTW010000194.1:0-6546 GCA_964420485.1 uncultured Anaerolineales bacterium | reverse complement strand
TACCAATCTACCAATTTCCCAACCACTGTGGTATAATGCGGCCCGATGGCAGAGTTTGTTCACCTCCACGTGCATAGCGAATATTCGCTCCTCGACGGTCTCAGCAGTTGCCGGGAACTGGCCGAGAGGGCCGCCGAATTGGGTATGCCGGCGCTGGCCCTCACCGACCACGGCACGATGTACGGCGCGGTCCAGTTCTACAAAGCGTGTAAGGCCGCCGGCATAAAGCCCATCATCGGCGTAGAGCCGTACCTGGCTCCCCGTGGCCGTCGAGACCGGGATGCGCAGCGCGACCGCAAAGCCTACCATCTCACCCTGTTGGCCCAGAATGACACCGGCTACCACAACCTGATGCGGCTGGCGACCATCGCCCAACTGGAGGGTTTCTACTACAAACCCCGCATTGACAAAGAGGTTCTCGCCGAGCACGCCGATGGGCTCATCGTCCTCTCCGGCTGTGGCACGTCAGAGGTCTCCCGCCTGATCCAGGCCGGCCAACTCGACCAGGCCCGTCGCGCCATCGCCTGGTACCGCGACACCTTTCCCGGCCGGTATTACCTGGAATTGCAGGAGCACGACATCCCCGAACTGGCCCAGGTCAACCACCAACTGATCGCCTTCGCTCGCGAGTTCGACCTGCCCCTGGTCGCCACCAACGACGTGCACTACATTCGCCGTCAAGATGCCAGTATCCATGACGTGTTGCTGTGCATCGGCACCGGCAAGACGGTCAACGAGCCAAAGCGCATGCGCATGGACGGCGACAGTTTTTACCTCAGAAGCGCAGAGGAGATGGCGGCGCTGTTCCCCGATGTGCCCGAGGCGCTGAGCAACACGCTGGCCGTGGCAGAGATGTGCGAACTGGAACTCGAGTTCGGCCACTACCACCTGCCGCTATTTCCAGTTCCAGAGGGATACGACGCGCAGACTTATCTGCGGCACTTGTGCGAGGAGGGATTACAGCAACGCTACCCGGTCATCACCTCCAGGGAGCGCGAGCGCCTCGACTATGAACTGGACATCATCCACCAGATGGGCTTTGACACCTACTTTCTCATCGTCTGGGACCTGTGTCGTTTCTCCCAGGAACAAAATATCTGGTGGAACGTGCGCGGGTCGGGGGCCAGTTCCATCGTCGCCTACAGCCTGGGTATCACCAACCTGGAGCCGCTGCAACACGGGCTCATCTTTGAGAGATTCCTCAACCTGGGGCGCGTCACCATGCCCGACATTGACCTGGACTATCCCGACGACCAGCGGGATCAACTGATCCGCTACACTATCGAAAAGTACGGGCACGAGCAGGTGGCCCAGATCATTACCTTTGGCACAATGGGGGCCAAGGCTGCCATCCGCGACGTGGGACGGGCGCTTGATTATCCACTGTCGGAGGTGGACCGCATTGCCCGCCTGGTGCCGGGCGGCCCCAAAGTCAAACTGGATCATGCGCTAGAGCAAGTACCCGAACTGCGGGAGGCTTACAAGACGCAGGAACACATCCGGCGGCTGGTAGACACGGCGCGGGGGGTGGAGGGAAACCTGCGTCATGCCAGCACCCACGCTGCCGGCGTCATCGTCTCCGACGTGCCCCTGGTCGAATACACGCCGCTGAACCGGCCCACGCGCGGCGGCGATAGCGAGATTGGCGTTGTCACCCAGTACACGATGGAGGAACTGGACGAACTGGGCCTGCTCAAGATTGACTTTTTGGGCCTCTCCACCCTGACCGTCATGCGCCGCGCCTGCGAACTGATCCGCCAGCGACACAACGTGGACCTGAACCTGAACAACATTCCCACCGATGACCCAATCATCTACGATCTGCTCACGCGCGGGGACGTGATGGGCGTCTTTCAGGTGGAGGGGCAGGGTATGCGGCGGGTGCTGATGAAGATGCAGCCTTCCAAGTTCGAGCACATCATCGCCACCATCAGCCTCTACCGCCCCGGCCCGATGGAGTACATTGACGACTATATTGACTGTATGCACGGCAAAAAACCGGTCGAGTATCGCCATCCCAGCCTGGAGCCAATCCTGCGGGAGACCTATGGTGTCTGTGTAACCGGGGATGCCCTCATTGTGGATACAAGCACAGGACATCGCTGGCGATTGGATGAATGCGGTAATGTAAGAGATCTGGTTGTCCAAGGAGTGGATGCGCAATGGCAGACTACGACAGGGAGAGTCACACAGTGGGTGGCTAATGGCGAAAAGATGGTTTACAAGGTCACGCTCCGTAATGGAGCACATATTAAACTAACCTATGACCACAAGGTTCTGACTGAAGAAGGCTGGCGTGCCATTGGGGAACTATCTGTCGGCAACTATATTGCTACGCCTCAACATCTGATTCACCAGAACGAGGTTTACGATCGGGATAAACTGCGGGTACTGGCCTACCTTATCGCTGATGGCGATATCGGCAACATAGCCGCAGTTAACTTTGTATCCAAAGATTCGGCCCTGTTGACTGAATACGAGCACCGGCTAAAGGCTTTTCCCAACCTGAGAACCCACCGAATCACCCAACTGCGAGATGTCATTCGCATTAGCGTAGCCAAGAAAGAGACAAGTACTGCCACGTATCATACTCCCAACACTCTGCTGGCCTGGCTGCGTGAATTGGGATTAAAACATCCTCCTGGTCACAAACCTGGTGGTTGTCGCGCTGGCGAAAAGTTTATCCCTGACTTTGTCTTTTCACTGGCGCCGGACCTCGTCACCTGGTTTCTGGCATCTCTGTGGGATTGCGACGGCTATATGGGCCGTAAATTATGTCATTATAAGACCATCTCGCAACGCCTGGCGGAGAACGTACAGACTCTCCTATTAAAGTTGGGGATACAAGCCACAATTTATGCTGCCAATTACGACAACAGAACAGGCCCTCATCGTAGTTACCAGGTTACCGTCTATGACACAGCCCGGTTAACCCACCTGCTCCAGCCTTATATGATCACCAAAAAACGATATGTAGATTGTACAGGGCAGGGATGTACCACGATTACCCGCGCTCCATTTATTGCCGAAGTCGAAGCTCATACAGATTTATCCAAACTGGCATTGATGCAGAAATACAGCATTGACCGACAACACTTTTACGCTAAACGCCGTTGCTGCCCTCGTATTAGCGCAAACGTCGTCGCTGACCTGGCCAACACTCTCAATCTACCAGAGACTCGACGTAAACTCCGCCTTAACTGGGAAGAGATCATATCTATTGAGCCTGTCGGTGTCGAACCAGTTTACGATCTTACCGTGGAGGGCTGTCATAATTTTGTTGCCAATAACATCCTGGTACACAATTGTGTATACCAGGAACAGATCATTCGCATCCTGGCGGATATTGCCGGTTACACGCCAGGCGACGCTGACCTTGTCAGGCGCGCCGTGGGAAAAAAGAAAAAGGCGGCTTTACTGAAACATAGAACATCCTTCGTCGAAGGGGCCATAGAGCACAGCGGCTTGTCCCGTCAGGCGGCGGAGGGGATCTTTGGTGACATTGAATATTTCGCCAGGTATGGATTTAATAAATCGCATGCCGCCGACTATGCCGTCCTCACCTGCCAGACCGCTTACCTCAAGGCCAAATATCCGGTCGAGTACATGACCGCGCTGCTCACCGTCGAGCGCCACAACACTGAAAAAATCGGCCTGCTTATCGCCGAGTGCCGCCGCATGGGGATCGAGGTGCTGCCCCCCGACATCAACTGCTCTGGCCTGGACTTTACCATCGAGGAGCAGAGCAATGGGACTCCAGCGATCCGCTTCGGGCTGGGCGCAGTCAAAAACGTCGGTGAAGGACCGGTCGAGACGATTCGAGCCGCCCGCCGGGCAGAGGGCACATTCCGTGACCTGGACGATTTCTGTCGCCGCGTGGACCTGCGGCAGGTCAACCGGCGGGCGTTGGAAAGCCTGATCAAGGTGGGGGCGTTGCGGCCCTTTGGCACGCGCTCACAATTGCTACCCATCAGCGAACGCATCGTCGGGCTAAGCGCCAACCTGCACCGCGCCCAGGACGTGGGACAGATGAGCATGTTCGGCGCGGTCACCGGCGTGCGCCTGATGGCCGAAGAGACGCTCCTCCCTCCACTCTCCAAGACATCCCAAGTCCCGCAGAAAGAAATCCTGGCCTGGGAAAAAGACCTGGTCGGCGTCTACATCTCCGAGCACCCACTGGCGCAGGTTTTGACCAGGCTACGAGACGTCGTGACTGCCTACGCCGGAGCGTTGCGCGAGGAGATGAGCGGGCAGCAGGTGGTCGTCGCCGGCACGGTGCAGCGGGCGCGCCGTCACACGACGAAAAAGGGGGATGAGATGGCCTTTGTGACCCTGGAAGACCTCCAGGGCACCTGCGACGTCGTCGTCTTTCCCCGGGTGTGGGCCAAGACCAAGACCTTGTGGCAGCCGGGCCGCATCCTGGTCGTGAGTGGCAAGGTGGACGCCGGGCGACGTGATGAGCCGAACCTGCTATGCGACTGGGCCAAGATACCCGACGAGGTGGCTATTCCGAACGAGCAGGGCCATCGGCTAATGACTAAAGTCGTTACTACAGCCACGCCATCAGCCGCGCCTCCGGTGCGCACTGTCCGCGTGACGTTGACCCGCAGCGGGGAGCAGACCCGGGACGTGCAGACGCTGCGCAGGGTCCACAGCCTGCTGGTGGGGCACCCTGGTCTGGACCGCTTCGTTATTCATCTGGTAGATGGCGCGGGCAAGTCGGTCGAATTGGAGTTTCCGAACGACACGACGCACTACAGCCCTAAACTGGCGCGGGAACTGGCCGCCGTAGTTGGAGCAGAGGCAGTGCAAGTGGTGGAGGAAGGAATACGATGAAAGGGACAGAGCGCGTGCAGGGGGCCCTGAAAGCGGCTGGCCTGGACATTAGCGTTGTAAAACTGCAAGAGAGTGCACGCACGGCGCAACTGGCCGCGGACGCGCTCGACACTGCCCTGGGCAGCATCGTCAAGTCGTTGCTCTTTCTGGCCGACGGAGAACCGGTGCTGGTGCTGGTGGCCGGTGACCGGCGAGCCGATCCGGCCAGGTTAAAGAGACTGTTGGGAGCGCGGCGGGTGATGATCGCCGACGCTGAGCGCGTGCGTCGGGAGACCGGCTTTAGCATTGGGGGTGTGCCACCCGTCGGTCACCGGCAACCGCTGCCGACCTGGATTGACGGTTCGTTGGGCCGGTTTGAGGCCATCTACGCGGCGGCCGGTCATCCCCGCGCTGTGTTTCCCATTGCTTTTGAGACATTGGTACGTATCACAGGCGGTCACGTGGCCGATGTGACAGAGATTATATCCAAATAGGAGGAAAAGAAATGAGAATTGGTATTCTGACAGGAGGGGGAGACGTCCCTGGACTGAACCCCTGCATCAAGGCCTTGGTCTATCGCGCCATTGACGAGGGGCACGAGATTATCGGTATCCGCCGTGGCTGGCGCGGGCTGTTGTTCTACAATCTTGACGATCCGGCTGCATGCGAGGAATGTACTATGCCGCTCGACAAACTCATCGTGCGCACCATAGATCGCACCGGCGGCACCTTTCTGCACACTTCGCGCACCAATCCCAGCCGCGTGCGCCCCTCGCACGCGCCGGACTTTGTGCATCCAGAGGGAGAGTTGGACGAAACCCAGACGCTCGACTTTACCGACCACGTGTTAAAAGTGCTGGAGCATCTCAAGATTGACCTGCTGATCCCCATCGGGGGGGAGGACACGTTGGGATATGGGGCCCGCATCCACCGCGAGGGCTTTCCCGTCATCAGTATCCCCAAGACGATGGACAACGACGTGTTCGGCACCGACTACTGTATCGGTTTCTCCACCGCCATCACCCGCAGTGTGCAATTCATCCACCAGTTGCGTTCCACGGCCGGCTCCCACGAGCGCATCGGCGTGATCGAACTGTTTGGACGGCACTCTGGCGAGACCTCGCTCATCTCGGCCTACCTGGCCGGCGTGGATCGGGCCATCATCTCCGAGGTGCCCTTTGACATCGAGAGACTGGCCGACTTGCTAATGCAGGACAAGCGGGCCAACTCTAGTCACTATGCTATGATGACCATCTCGGAGGGCGCCCACGAGGTTGCCGGGGAGGTTATTCAGACCGGCGTGGCCGACTCTTACGGCCACAAAAAGTTGGGTGGCATTGGCGCAGTCACGGCGAAGAAACTGGAGCAGATCACGGGCGTGAGAACAATGTGCCAGGAAGTGGCTTATCTGATGCGCTCAGGTGCGCCGGATGCGCTGGACATTATGGTGGCGGTCAATTACGCTAACACGGCGCTGGACCTGCTGTCCATCAACAAGATCGGGCGCATGGTCGCGCTGCGGGATGGGCGTTACACCGACGTCTCGGCCGAATCGCCCACGCTGGGGGTCAAACACGTGGACGTGCGGGCGCTCTACGATGTGGATAACTACCGGCCCAAGGTCTGGCACGTGCTGGGTAAGCCAATGTTCCTGTATTAGAGGATAGAGGCGCGGTTACCGCGCCCCTACTGTAGCTGGTTTCTGTATTAGCGTAGAGGCGCGGTAACCGC
>CAYQTW010000193.1:0-6550 GCA_964420485.1 uncultured Anaerolineales bacterium | reverse complement strand
AGTGATCTACAACCCACCCCCTAGTCTATGTAAAGTATACCACGGAATGAGCGAGGCGGCAAATGGAATTGCGCTGAGCGACTCTTACGCAAATCCGCACCACGACCATCCCACTCGCGCTCCGCCCGCCGCAATACACGTACAGCCGTACCCTCCCGCGGGTTCATCAGGCCAAAGCGATCTCCAGGGCGGCCTCCAGACTCAGGGGGGACTCGGTGGTCGAAGGGAGGCCCGGCACCGCGCTGCGTAACCGCTCCACGTCGGGATGGAGGTCACGGGTGCAGGCTGGGTGTTGGGCGACGAAGGCCAGCAACGCGGCCGCCTGCTCCGCCCGGCCCTCTCGCGCCAGCAGCGTTGCGACGCCTAACAATCCCTCCAACAGCACGGGGATCGCCTGTACCCGGTGCGCCAGGCGCAGGGCGCGGCGCAGGCTCGTCCACGCCTCCGGGATGTGCCCGGCCTCGATCTGGGCCTTGCCCAGCCGGTTGAGGGTGAGCGCCGTGCGGCGCAGGTCGTCGGACTCAGCGGAGAGTTCGAGGCTCTCCCGGAAACGACGCTCGGCAGCGGCATAGTCACCCCGTTTGCAGTCCAGTGACCCCAGGTTGTTGAGCAACCCGGCGATCATGGCGCGATAGTTGAACTCGCGGGCGATCTGGAGGCAACGCTCGTAGTAACGGCGGGCCTCATCCAGCCGGCCCTGGGAGTCGGCGATGACGCCCAGGTTGCCCAGCACGGCGGCCATGCCATAGCGATCCCCCAGGTCCTGCCGGATGCTCAAGCATTCCAGATACAGGGCCTGGGCCGCGTCGGGGTCGCCCCCCTCGTCGAGCGCGATGCCCAGGTTGTTGAGCGCGAGCGCGATGCCAAAGGGAGCGCCCAACTCGCGGTACAGGGCGAGACTCTCTTCGAAGTGGGCGCGGGCGGTCGCGTGCTCCCCTCGGATGGAGGCCACGATGCCCAGCGTGTTCAGGGCGCGGGCGATACCCGACTTGTCCCCCAGGCGGCGGTAGAGGTGCAACCCCCGCTGCAAGAAGGATTCTGCCCTCTCGTACTCCCCGCGCACGCGGGCCGCATCGCCCAGGTGGACCAGGAGGAGCGGGATGTACTCCCGGTCGTTGAGCCGCTGCGCAAGGGCCAGCCCGCGCTCCAGGGCTGCGTGGGCCGCTTCGCCCTCGCCGACGCGGTGCAGGAACCAACCCCAATGCGCCAGGAGACGGCCCAGGAGCGATTCATCCTCTACGGCGGGACGCGCCTCGCAGGCCTTCACCGCCGCGCCAAAGAGCGCGACCCCGTCCTGGTACCGCCCCTGCATCTCGTGGAAGAGATACAGGCTGTACGCCGACCTCTGGAGCACATCGGCGTCCCCGCGCTCTGTCGCCCACTCCCAGGCGCGGCGCAGGTGCTCGATCTCGCTCTCGATGGCTTGCAGTGCGCTCTTTTGGTGCGGCCCCTGCAATGCCTCCTCCTGACGACGCAGGAAATCGGCGTAATAGGCACAGAAGCGTTCCCGCGTGGCCTCCGCCTCCTGTGGCGACCGGTTCAGGCGTTCCTCGGCGTACCGTCGCAGGACGGCGTGCAAGAGATAGCGTCCGACGTGAGTCTCGCGCAGGAGACTCTTTTCCACCAGGACGGAGAGCGTGGCGCGGTGTGCGTCGGTGACGGCCAGGGCGGCGTCGAGGTCGAAACTGCTGACAAAGAGACCCAGGCGGCGAAAGGCTTGCTGCTCTTCAGAGTTCAAAAGCGACCATGAATAATCGCAGACCGCCCGCAAACTGCGATGGCGGGGTGGGTAATCGTGCGCCGAGGCGGAGAGGGCGTCCAGCCCGCGTTCGACCTGCCGGGCGATCTCGGCGCACGAGTACTCGCCCGTCCAGGCAGCGGCCAGTTCGATGCCTAACGGCAGCCCCTCCAGCAGGCGGCAGAGACGCGCCACTTCCTCCATCTCGCCCTCCAGGGAACGCCGCATGGCACGACGTGCGCTTTGCACAAAGAGGGTCACCGCGCTGTAGGTCGCCTCGGCAGGGGCCTGACGGTCGGGATAGGGCAACCCTTTGACCTCGATCAGCCATTCCCAACGCAGGTTTAGCCGTTGGTGGGAGGTGACCATCACCTTGACCCCCGGTGCCTGCTGCAAGATTTTCAACACCAGCGAGACCGCCTGTTCGGTGTGGGAAGGGGTCAGCAGGTGCTCGAAATTGTCCAGCACCAGCAGCAGTTCCTTATCGCGCAAATAGGCAAGCAGTTGATCGGCGGCCGGCTCGTGGCCTGTGAGGCGCAGGCCCAAAGCCTCGGCGATGGCCGTTGCCAGCAGGTGCGGCTCTTCCAGGCCCGCCAGGGGGACGAAAAAGACGCCGTGCAGGAAAGCGCGTACCTGGTCTCGCGCAGCTCGCACGGCCAGGCGCGTCTTGCCCACTCCGCCCGGCCCGACGAGGGTCAGCAAGCGACAGGCGGCGTCGTTCAAGGCGCGGGCGATCTCGGTCAGCTCGGCGCCGCGCCCGACAAAAGGGGTAGGTTCCAGCGGCAGGTTGTGACGCGGCGCGGGGGCGTCGCGGATGCGCTCGTAGAGGGCGCGTGTCTCCGCCGAGGGCGGCACGCCCAGCTCCCTTTGCAAGATGCGGCGGCAGGTTTCGTATTGCGCCAGGGCGGCGGCACGCTGCCCGCTGCGGGCCAGGAAGCGCATCAACTGGCGGTGGCCCTCCTCGCGCCAGGGGGCCAGGGCCAGCAGACGGGAGGCCAGGCGCACGCCTTCCTCGTCGTCGCCGCGCTGATGGTGGTAATCAATCAGCGTTTGCAGGCTCTGGATGACGCGCTGTCGCCAGAACTCGCGCTCGCCCACCAGCCAGATATCGAATTCGGGGCAGTCGGGGAAGCTCATCCCCTCCATCAGGTCGGCGCGGTAGAGGCGCACCGCCTCGGCCAGGTCGGCGGGGCGGCCGGTCGCCGTGAGGGCTTCGAATTGGGCGGTGTCCGTCTGGCAGCGGTCGGAGGGCAGGAACTGGACGGTGTGCCGCGTCACTTCCAGGCAGCCGGGGAGGAGGCGGGTCAGGTTGTGCAATACGCGCCGCAGATTGCTCAGGGCGCGTGTTTCGCTCTTTTCCCCCCAGAAAAGCCCCGCCAGGTGACGGCGGGCCACGGGGCGACGCTGCAAGGCCAGGTAGCCCAGCAGTGCCAACGCCTTTTCCGACTCGAAACCATCAATGTGTGCTCCATCACACTCCACCTGGACGAACCCGAACAGGCGCACGTAGAACATATCTCATCCCCGTAATCCTCCCGCAGGTTTTGAACCTGCGGGAGGATTGGTGCTGGCGAACGATTTACGAACGTTTGGCCGGTATCATGGCTATATGATGGCACAGATCTCCGAGAAATGCAAGTGGGGGGCCAAACGCCTGCACCCGCGATCTGACCGCGTATTTTTGCTGCGTTGCTGGCAGGAAAGCGGCGACCTGGGGGACAACGAGCAGATGCGCTGGCGCTTTTCGCTCGAAGAGGTCTCGCCGCAACGGTGGCGCCAGGGGTTCGTTGTTCTGGAAGACCTGCTGGCGTTTCTGCGCCGGGAGTTCGGAGGCGACCGGCAGCAGGACTCACTTGAATGAAGAAATGGAGGTATGATGATCAAATCCCATTATTCGCGCGCATTGACCGCCCTGGCAATCCTGGCAACAGAGCTGATCGTGGCTCTGGATCGTTGATGGGGCATCTGGCCGAGGTCGCTGCTCAAGATGACTACCCCCGGCAATTGGAAAAGATGGGCATTCTCGCCCGCAGTGATTCGCCGTAGGGGACGCGGAAGGAGTCATAATGATGAAACTCTGGCATGTTCTTTTTGGCATTGTATTTGCGGGGACGCTGTTTCTGCTATCCTCCCCGTTGACAGCGCATTCGGGAGATGCGGTCGCCCTCCAAGAGGATTACCCGCAGCTGATTGCAATCACCGATGTGAACATAGACGATGCGCTCGATCCCGCATGGTTGAGCGGGGATGGGCAATGGGTTGCCTATCACCTGGATGTTGAGGATGATCTCTATTACTACAACGACCAGTGGTATCTTGCCGATGCCAGCGGGAACACGCCACCACAACGGCTGTACGAGTACGAAGCGGGGCAAAAAGAAATCAAGATTGTGGACATCAGTGCGGATGGCCACACGATTCTTGCGACCTCATGGGGAGGCGGGTTTATGTACGTCAACGGGCACCATATTACCCCTTGTCAATACGACCCGGAAGGTGATGCGCTTTGCATGGCGGCATGGGGTACGCCCCGCATCAGTGGAGATGGCAAGACAGTTTATTTTGTTTCCCGCCAGAAATGGCAATGCGGGTCAAAGTGGACCGGCTCTCACTGGGAATGGGATTTTACTTCTTGCAATGTGAATCCTGATGAGATTCCAATCCTATGGAAAATGTCGTCCAATGGCACGGGCTTGACGATAGTATCAGACCAGGCCTCAGAAGACTTTTCTGGGGTTGTTGGTGTATCGAATGATGGTCGCGTTGTTTTGGTCGAATTAGTTTCTGGCGTGTCTGGGCTATATGATGCTGTACGCGATGGCCGCATTATTCGGCTTCCCAGAACCACGTGGCGGGATGTGCCCAATTTAAGCGCTGATGGCCGGTGGGTTGCCTACAACAGTAGTGATGGCACCGGGATATATCTGCTTGACCTTGACACTCAGGCGTCTACAATGGTTCCGTTCCCGCCTGATGAAGAAACCTGCTACCAAAATGGGATAAGCGAAGACGGCACATGGTTGCTTTTAGAATGTAGTAACGGCCGTCTTTGGCGAATGCGACGGGACGGCAGTGATCTGACCCCCATCTCGCCCTATGACGGGCCGCTCACTCCATCAGCCTGGCCGTATGCGCTTTCAAACAACGGGTTTAGCGCGCTTTTCCAGCAGGACAACACGCTCTATGTGTGGAAGGGCGGAGTTTTCCCCGACTTGACCGTTCACGAGTTCACGTTGGACCCGGCCAGCGTCACATTTGACGGCTCGCGCTTTACCCTTCCGGTGGATGTGGTGGTGGAAAACAAAGGCGAGACAGGCGCATCTAGCATCACCGTCCGCTTCAGCGACGGGCAAGGCTGGCACAGCGACCAGACCATCACCAGTTTGGGCGTCGGCGTAACCCAAACCCTGCACCTGGATTGGGACATCACCGACCGCTTACTTGCCGGGAACGGGCGAACCTCGCTCAATCTCACCGTCACCGCCGACCCCGACGACAATATCGCCGAACTCACCAACCTCAACAACGCCGCTTCCGACACCCTGAACCTGGACGCGCGCCCGCGCATCACCGCCGTCAAGCCGGAGTACACCCTGGATAAAACCTACTTTCTCGACCGCACGGCGCTCGCCAACACCCTCAACGTCCACGTGGACTGGAACGGCGACCTCCCCGGCAACGGCGATGCTCCTTACGGCGACGTGTACTTTGACCTGAACGGTGCGCAGTCCCGCGAGGACGGCTTGCAGTGGGGAGCCAAACACACCTACGACATGGGTGCCGACTTTCAGAGCAGTTTCGCCTGCGCCAACAACACCCTGCGGATTTGGGCAACCTACCCGGCAGGGGGCACGGAATTCCGCTCGCTGGAGACCACCATCCAGCCGACCGTCTTCCCCTGGCCGGATTGGGTGGAGTGGGCCATCCAGAACATCCCCGGTAGTGATGCCTCCTTCGAGGTGGAGGCGGAGCGTCCGCTGGTCAAATATACCTACGATTTCAAGTACCCGGAGCCGCCTTTCGAGGCCACCTGGAAGCCGCCCGATTGGGTGCCCTATCTGGGCGGCAAAAAGATTGGCATCCTGCCCACCCAGGCGGGAGCGGAGGCCGAGGCCAAGTCGGACGGCAGCGGCAGCGCGGAGGTCTCCGGCGAGACCGGCCTGGGGCTGGCGGCGGTGAACGTCGAGGGGCGCATCTATGGCAATGGGGAGACCAGGTTCGTCTGCGGCCAGAGTTTCGACCTGGAACGGGCCGAGTTGGGCCTGGAGATCAAGACGCCCATCGAAAAAGAGACCGGGTTGCTGGACCTCATCCCGGCCCTGACGGCTGCCGAAAAGTGGCCGGTGGTGGGGCGAATCATCAAGTGGGTGAACAACGTCGCCACGGTCAAGGGGACTTTTACCCCCAAGGTGAATGTGCTCAGCCAGTTTGAAGAGCGCGACGGCGAACTCAAGTTCAAACACGGCGAAGGGACCGGCGGAATTGATGTGAATGCTACGTTGTCCGTCGAGCCTTGCACTGGGCTGGTTGCCTCGGTAGAAGGCGGCGGGGAGCCGTATATTACCCTGCAAGTCCCGCCCGACCCTGGCTACCTGCAAAAGGTCGGCATCCAGGTCAAGTATGGCGCCAAGTTCTCCGCCTGGGCGTTTGAAGCCGCCTATGAGCGCAAGATTGACTGCTCCTACCCCGGCAGGTGCAGTGAGGTCGAAGATAAGGGCCTCCTTCTGGCCGCCGCCCCCGCCCCCGCCTGGCGACTCATCCCCCGCGATTACGCCGGCCCGCATTACGCATTACGCAATACGCATTACGCAT
>CAYQTW010000192.1:1052-6591 GCA_964420485.1 uncultured Anaerolineales bacterium | reverse complement strand
GCGTCACGCACTGGGTAGGTCTCAATGCCAACGATCCGTTCGAGGATACTGAAACGTGGCTGGGGGGAACGCTGGTCAGTGCGCTCAAGGTAGTCTCAATGCCAACGATCCGTTCGAGGATACTGAAACTACACGGATGATGTTGCTTGGTATCCTCACTGCCCATCTCCTACTATTGGCCAGTTGACCGGTCTTTCGTCTGGTGGAACGTGGATCATCTTCAATTTACCGTCCCAGCGTAGTATCCGCTCTGCGCCGTAATAGTGGACCACGATTCCCCCACGCTGTATCTCGTCAGGTGGCGCGATGTCCTCCAGTGCCAGGTCATCCCCGGCGGCGACGCCGGTCGCCCGCCAGGTGCCATTTTCTTCTTGCCAGCCGACCCACACCACGCGCCATTCGGCGTCGCTCAGCCAGGCCAGTTCGTCTCGCCCGTCGCCATCCAGATCGGTCCAGAGTGTCTGAACGGGTAGTCCATACTCGTTGATGGCTCTGTCCAGCAGCGCGGGGCCATTCGCAGCATTGAGCAGGGCCAGCACGGTGTAAGGCCACGGCCGGTAGGCCCAGGCCACGCCGGCCGGACGAGGCTCTCCGGCGATGCCTTCGCGGGCCGGTTGCGCTGCGATTACCCGCTCGTAGGCGGCCAGCGCGGCGACCAGGTTGGTATCGTCCCCATAGGCATCGCTGAAAGCGTGCGCCAGTTGGAGCAGGTCATCGGTCTCAATGGCGTTCAACGTCTGGCGCGTCTCGTCCGGCTCGTCCAGCAGGGCGTGGCACAGAGCGGCGTGCAGGCGGGCAAAGTCCAGCCAGGCAGCCAGTTCCCTTTCTCCAACGCCGGGCATCGCCCCCTGATGTTGGACCAGAAACTCGTCCTGCCACGCTTCGTCGGCCAGGAACGTGCTGTACCCGCACAACGCCGCACTATACTCCCCGGCCTGGAGGGCAATCTCGCTTTTGGCAAGTCGTTCCACTATTGGCGCTGGCGTTTGCACCGCCGTGCTCCATAGTACGTAGCGGTCGGCTTCGGCGTCCCAGCGCCAGCGCTGTACGCCCTCGGGATGCGGATCGAACTTGTCCGGTCGGGAAGGCATAAAGATGGGGTAGGTGATCACGATGTCTTGCCCAGCGCCGTGTGGCTCAAAGTGCCATTGCGACGCTCCGGCCCAGTTGACCAGTTCGGCGCGGAAGAGGACGGTGAAACGCTCGCCATCCCAGCGCAAGACCTGGGGATGCTCGCGCCAATTACTGCCGCCGCTAAAGATGTGGATAGTCACCGCCTCAGGGTGTCCATCGCTGGTCACGTCACGGACCTCGGCTGAGTGTGGCCAGAGGTTGAGGGCATTGGCTACCGTTTCCTCCTCACCCGGCGGTGCTACCGGCACAGGAATCACCTGCCAGCCAGTGGGCGCGTAGCGCGCGTAGAGCAGCGGCCCGCCGTTCAGGTTGGGGACGACGAAGAGTTCGGCCCCGGCGACATCGTCCAGGTTCACCGGCACCACCTGTCCCCCTTCGAAACCGGGCAGGTCAGCGGCCATGTGCGCCAGCGCGGATGCCTGGTCTTCCAGGGGGAGCGTGGGGGTGATGGCGTTTCCCAGATAGGCCATCACGTCGGCAGCAAAGGCATCCGCCAGTTGCTCCATTTGCTCATCAGTGGGATACTCATTGCCGTGGGCGGCGAACCAGGCGTCGGTGTACGGAAATGCGCCTGCGGGCGCCTGGGTTGGGGCTGGTGTCGGTGAGGAGAGGACAGTCGGCGTCGGTGCTGGCGCGGTCTCGACCGCCAGGTCGAGCGTGCCGTTGCAGGCGGTGAGCGCGAAGACGAGGGCCAGGATCGGCCCGGCGATACGGGAGGGTGTGCACCGTGAGGTTCGCATATCAAATCTCCAGTTATGTGAATCAGTTACAGGAACAGTAAATCACGGATCGGCTCGCCGTTGACGGTGCGGGTGACGACGCCACCGGGGAATTCAAAAGCGTCTATCGGCCTGCCAGGGAAACTTGCATCTGGCGACTCTGGTTGGGCCGGCGACTCATCCGCCGGTTGCTAATTGATGGAGCGGCCTGCACTTTGATCAGGACGCGCTCCGATATGTCTGGATCATAATCGAAGGGATTGACCCCTGGCTGAGCGCGAATGACCATGAATGGTGCGTGAGGGTTGGGGATACGCATCAGAATCAACTCGTGTGGACCTGGCTCAAGCGGCGCTTTTATCTCTCCTTGTATCCTGGCGGTATGGCGATTGCACACTCTCGCATAGTACGGTGAGTTGATGCCGGCGTTGATGGGGACAGGCTGATAATCCAGAAAAGCGATCAGGGCAAATTCGTCACAAGGCGTCTGGGATGAGATGGCTGAGGTGAAGATATAGTAGGTGATGCGCTGACCGGGCGATAGGGTCGTGGTGAGCCACTGATGGGGCACATCGGCCCGGTCTGAGAGGGTCAGTACAGGGCCGAGGTCATACTCACGCAGGAAGAGCGGTGGTTCGTCAAAGGGTTTATGCGCCTGAGCAAGCGGTTCCCCCACGATCACGCTCAGCCGGTAGGCAATAAAATCCTGGGAGCTGTTGTACCATTCCCCAGATTCCATATCGTGCCTGTAGGGGTTGGCAAAGCCCACCAGGATCACGTCGTGAAAGCCTGGCGTGAGGGGACGAATGGAGATAGGCAACGACAGCAGAGTGTTGTACGGCAACGGCTGGACGTGCCGCGTGGAGACCTGGCTGGCCATGGTGATTGTGATAGGCTGTCCATCTACTAGCACCATATACAGCATGGTCGTCTTATCGGGGTAGAGGTTCAGCATACGCAGGGTGAGATCCAGGGGCAGGCCATGGCCCAGGCAGTAGGTCCGGTCTCCGATCTGTTCCGCCTCTATTACATCCACTCTGAAGACATAGACCTGCTCACCCGACGCCTGCCAGTCAGATGCCACTTCCTCGAAGGGGCGTCCCAGGGTAGGAGTGACAGTGGGCAGGCAGACCAGTGTGTTCAGGTCATAGCGGTATTGCGGTGTTTCATCCATTCGCGTTTGGCAAGCCACCACACAGATGGTCACTGCGAGAAGGGCCGGCGCTCCCCGGAACGGACACTTCGGGATGACCAAATGTTTATCACTCGACCGTCGCAATCGTCCTCCGCACACGAATTGCGCACGTACCTGCTCAATAAAGTGGGGCAATGTAGCCGAGGTTTCCATACCTCGCGGACATAACGCGCTATGGAAAGCGCGGCTACGTTAAAAGTGCCCCAGAATATTGAGATGATACCTGCGCACCGTCCTTTCGTCGAGCAATCAGCAGGCTGGGAGAGGGAGATATCGCTCCTCTCCCGGCCCCCAGTCTCACAGTTCTATCGAGGTACTGGTCTCCGCCACGCCCCAGACCAGGGTGCCGTTTTCCTCGCCCTTGTGTTGGCCTCTCATGCTCCACGAGTGACCGTAGACCCAGCCGTAGCAGGATTTCTTGGCATTGGCCGTCTTGTCATCTCCGCAGTAGTCTTCTGTGGCCCATCCGGTGCTGCCCACAAAGTTACCGTCCTTGTGGAAATCGTCAACACGGGCGAAGGCCACCATCGCGCTGCAAGGACTGCCGGTGTAGTAGACAATCCGGGTCTCGGCGATGGCATCCATCCGCGCCGGGGCCCATGACAGACCACCCCAGGCGTCAAAGCCCTGGGACCGAGTCCCGTCAATGCCCTGTTCCTTCTCCATCGTCTCCACCGTGGAGAAGGCCCAGCCGACATAGTCTCCCGCATTCTCTTCGAAGGGGAAAGGGACACCGCCGTTTGGGCTACCTTCTTGCAGCGGTAGCGCGGGGCCGGCAACCGGCGTAGGAGCCGGCCGTATCTCGGTGGAGAATACCCACCCGACGTAATCTCCCGCATCTCCTTCAAAAGGGAAGGGGGCACCACCGTCCGGGCCACCCTCCTGCTGGCCTGCCTGGGCCCACACCACCGCCGTCCCGATCAGCCCGACCAGCAGGGCCAGGCCCACGCTCACCCACAACATGCTTTTCTTACGCATTTCAACACCTCCTGATTGGATTCTAAACTCGAATGTCTGTCACATATACATTTTCGCCTTCAATTATCCATCATAGACATCTCCCCTGGTTCTGACTCAGGTCACTCACCGGACCCTTCTGTGGCAGTCTCAGTATACCACACACCGTGTTACACCGTGTGACAGACCTGTGACCATCCTGTCACACGGTGTAGCAATCTCGTTACACGGGCGGGCATCTATGCCAGCGGCAGGCGCAGCGTGACGGCGGTGCCCTCCCCCTCGCGGCTGCGCACGGCGACGCTGCCGCCGTGGTGCCGGGCCACGGCGCGCACTAGCGCCAGCCCCAGCCCGCTGCCCTCCACCCCGCGGGCGTTCTCGCCCCGGTACAACTCCTCGAAGACGTGGGGCAGGTCTTTCTCCGGGATGCCGGGGCCGGTGTCAGCCACCTCGACGACGACCCGGCGCCCGTCCTCGAAAGCGCGCATCTCAATCGCGTCGCCGGGGCGGGTGAACTTGCATGCGTTGTCCAGCAGGTTGTAGCAGGCCAGGAAGAGCAGGTCGCGGTCGCCCGGGACCGGCGGCAGGGGCCAGGGGGCCTGAGGCAGGGTCAGGGTGATCGCACGATCGGGCGTTTCCTGCGCCAGTTCGACTGCCTCGGCCAGCAGTTGGCCCAGGTCCACGGGCACGCACTCCAGAGGGCGACGTTCTAGTTCTGCCAGTTTGCGCAGGTCGGCCACCAGGCGGGACAGGCGGGCTACCTGGGCCTCGACGCTGGCGCGGGCGGCGTCGCGCTGGTTCCCGGCGGGCAGGGCGGAGAGGTTGGCCAGCCCGGCGTGGAGGGCGGTGAGGGGGTTCTTTAGTTCGTGGTCGAGACGACGCAGAAAGCGGCGCCGGTCATCGGCGCAGGAAGCGCGGGCGGCGTCCAGGTCGCGGGCGCGGAGGCGCGCGGCGTATATCCCGACCTCCGCTGCGGGCAGCGCCAATAGCGTCAGCAGCGCGCCGGCCAGCAGGAGCAGCATGCCCACGTCGGCCCGGAGGTGCAGCTCCAGCACCGGACCAGGGAGGAGGCCTGTCTGCCAAAGCAGCGCTGCCAGCAGGCCCAGCCCCAGCGGGGCCAGGCTCGCCAGCAGCGGCCACCACCGGCGCCACCATTCCCGGCTCACGAGACCACCTCCACGGGGCCGGCGAAGCGGTAGCCCTGCCCGACGACGGTCTCGATGAAGCGCGGCGCGACTGGGTCGTCGTCGAGGGCGCGGCGCAGTTCGGCCACGCGGGCGTCCACGGCGCGGGTGCCGGCGGGGTAATCCCAGCCCCACGCGGCGTCGAGCAGCCGTTCGCGGGTGATGACCTCGTCGGGGTGGGTCAGCAGGTAGTCGAGCACGGCGGCGGCGCGGGGTGTCAGCACCAGGTCGCGCCCCTCGAGCAGCGCGCGGCGGGCGGGCCGCTCGAAGGTCAATGGACCGCTGCGCAGTGTCCGGGCGGCGGCGAGCGGCGGGACGCCGGGCCGGGCGCGGCGTAACACGGCGCGCAC
>CAYQTW010000192.1:0-1042 GCA_964420485.1 uncultured Anaerolineales bacterium | reverse complement strand
CGGCCCCTTCCTCCAGGCTCAGGGCACGCTCGCCGGGGCCGCCCACCTGGGTCAGCATCACCACGGGGGTCCAGTCGCCGGAGGCGCGCAGGCGGCGGCAGACTTCACGCCCGTCGGGGCCGGGCATGAGCACGTCCAGGATGATGACGTCGGGGTTGCGCTCGGCGGCCAGGCGCAGAGCGGTATCCCCGTCGTGGGCCACGCTGACACGGAAGCCGGCCCGCTCGAAGAAGGGGGCCAAGTTGTCGGTGATGGCGCGTTCGTCATCCACCAGCAGGATTAGGGGTTGTGCAGGCATTGTTCTCTCCGTTTTCTCCAAGTCGCGCGGCGGACTGCTGCGGCAGGCGAGAGCGCGCAGGAGGTGAGAAGAACGACGGATAGCAGGACAATAGCGGATTGCAATGGCCGTTTCATTTTTACCTCCGGTCGTTCGATATGACGAGCAGATCCTCCGGCCCGTAGATGTGCTCGGCGGTGAAGACGCCCCAGCGGCCATCGGGAGAGACGAAGGCGTCCCCGTATTCGCCGGGGTAGTAGCCCTGTTCGAACTGCTTCCTTTCGGCCAGCGTGGGCAGAATGCACTTTGACGTGGCGCAGATTTCCTGCCAAAGCGCGTCCACGTCTCCGCCGAAGGGCGAGACCTCATCCGTATCCAGGTGGTAAGCCTGGGGTGGCTGGGAGCGGTGTGACGGGTGTTGATGTGGCTGCAGGAGCGACGGTGGGCACTGCCGGGCCGGTCACCGGCGCTGACGTCACCGACCCGCAGGCCGTGGTCAGCAATGTGACCAGGACAAGCAGATTGAACCGCAATGGCTTTATCATCTGGCCTTTGATCAATATGCGATTCGGGCGTTTTGCACTATGTTGGACTTTGGACAACGCGGGTATTGACCTTTCAGGCAGTTCTTACAATGCCAGGAAACGGATGCTGGACACAGATTTTCCGGATAAAAGAACAAAAATCTGCGGAAATCAGCGTTTATCTGCGTCCCAGTCCCAATTATCCCAAGTCCAAACTATGCTGCATTTAACCTTCGACCTG
>CAYQTW010000191.1:0-6605 GCA_964420485.1 uncultured Anaerolineales bacterium | reverse complement strand
AGTTAAGGATTGTAAAGACCTGCCAGGTTTCCGCCAGAGCTTTTGTGAGCCAGATTCGAAAGGAAAAACTGACGTGAAGAAAGAACCCCTTCCTACCATAGCCCTCATTCCCAACGATGTCGTCGGTGAGCGCATGGCAGGCCCAGGCGTTCGCTATTGGGAGTTTGCTCGTGTTTTAGGGCGGCATTTCCCGGTCAAACTCATCATCCCCCCCTTTGTGCCGATGGATTCTGTTCCCTCGCTCGTCCTGAGCACAGTCGAAGGGCCTGCCCTGAGCACGGTCGAAGGGACAGAAACTTTGCCCGCATCCCTCCACATTTGTACTCGCTCGCGGGACATGCGTAGCCTGGTTGAAAGTTGCGACGTCATTGTTACGCTGGGGGGAGTTTTGCTCTTTCACCCGTTTTTAGGTCAGTTGGACAAGCCGTTAGTGTTGGATATGTATGACCCTTTCCTGTTAGCGGGTTTACAACGTGAGGCCGGGTCTGATTGGTCCAAACAGATCACTTTGCATGAGCGCTATCTAGAGATCCTCAGAAGCCAACTCTACGCCGGCGATTTTTTCTTATGCGCCAGTGAGAAACAACGCGATTACTTGTTGGGAACGCTTTCGGCAATGGGACGAGTCAATCCTCACACTTGTCGTCAGGATCCTACCCTGCGCCGTCTCATAGACATAGTACCTTTTGGTCTGCCGGCCCGGCCACCCCAGCATACACGCCCCGTCTTGAAGGGAGTCTATAAAACCATCGCCGCTGACGACAAAGTAATTTTGTGGGGAGGGGGCATCTGGAACTGGTTTGACGCTCCAACGCTGATTAAGGCTATGCCGCTCATTCTGCAAGTGCGCGCCGACGTGAAACTTTTTTTCATGGGTATCAACCGGCCCAATCGGAACGTCGCCAGGATGGAGGCAGCCGATCAGGCCATTGCCCTCAGCCAAAATCTAGGGCTTTATGAGCGATGTGTTTTTTTCAACGACTGGGTTCCCTATGAGGAGCGTCAGAATTATCTGTTAGAGGCCGACATCGGCGTCAGTCTGCACCTGGACCACGTGGAGACACGCTTTGCCTTTAGAACGCGCCTGTTGGATTACTTGTGGGCTGGTCTGCCCATCGTGTCCACTGGCGGCAGTATGATGGGGGAATCTTTGGCGGCTCAGGGGCTGGCCTATCTGGTTGCTCCTGGTGACGTCGAGGGTGTCGCCAGAACTAGTCTGAATTTGTTAAGCAACCCTACCTTGCGTGCTGACCACGCTGCTCGTTTCAGGAAAGTAGCGGCTAACTACCACTGGGACGTCGTAGCGCGTCCCTTGATAGATTTTTGTGCTTCTCCTGCTTTGGCCCCCGACAAGGATTACCTGCGCCAGCGGCGGCTGGTGAGTGATGTGACACAACAGAGTGCCTGGAGACGTCTCTTACTCAAGAGCCGGCGAGCCTTACAGTTAGATGGCGTGTCGGGGTTGCTGGAGCAAGGAAGGGAATATATCCGTTGGAAAATGAAATGAATCAGGGCGTTGGTCATCGTTTCGGCCGCCAAGAACGCTGATTCCAGGACATCAACGGATACGAATTTTGAAACAAACTCTGGGAATTGAGCCTGATCCGTTACTGTCTTGAAATCCGCGTTCTCAGTTTGTGCTCGAGTATCTCTCTCAGTGGTATCTCTCCCAAATCGTTGGAGAGCATGGTCTCCAGTGCCTCGTTCGGAATTTTTCTCTGCTGCTGAATGATACGCCGTCGTCGCAAAATGTGAGACAGAGCCAACAGGAACGCGATAATCCCGACCAGTGAGTGAAAGGGTCTTTTGTAGACCAGGAAAAAGTAAATCTGACCATACAACAGAGTCCAACTGTGCTTTAACAACAGCGCCGAGGGTATATTCTTGAGCAACAACGCCAGGCGATTGCGGGTCACCAGATAAACGTAGCGCGAATGAGCAAGGCCGGCGCCATGCCCCTGATGAAGTATTTCGGCGCTGGGAACGTATAGGCAACGGTAGCCGAGCAGGCGACCGCGTAACCCCAGGTCTATGTCCTCCAAGTAACTGTCAAAAGATTCGTCAAAGCCTCCCACCTTTTCCAAAAAGACGCGCCGGTAAAGGGCCGCGCCAGCGCACGCGGAAAAAACCTCTTCAGACTCATTGTACATTTCGGCTGGCTCACCCGCGCCGCGTTTTCGGGCCGACCCGTACCAACTTAGAATGTCGCCCGCGTTTTCTATGACGGTTGGAGCGTCGAGTTCGAGCATCCTGGATGCCAGGCATCCCACGTCGGGTGGACTTGCTTCCATCGTTTCCACCAGGCTGAGCAACCAATTCGGCCTGGGCACGGTATCCGTGTTGAGCAGGGCAACATACTGGGAACGTGTCTGCCGAATACCCGCGTTGACCGCAGGCGCAAAACCTCTGTTTTCTGCAAAAGCCAAGACTTGAACCTCATGATAGTGTTGCTCGACGAACGCTACTGAGCCATCAGTGGACCCATTATCCACCAGGATGATTTGGAAATCCCGGTAGCATTGTGCTCTCAGGCCATCCAGGCAGCCAGGTAGCCAGTGCTGAGTGTTCCAATTCGGGATTACGACGGTGACTTGAGGTTCAGAGACAAGTGTACTCATATCAATAGCCGGACCACCAGGATGTCCTGGTATGACAGGCCGTCCTGGCGTCCGCTCCATGTCCCATAATGCACTGGCCCACACGTCTCCAGGCTACATTCCGACAAGAGTTCAAGCAGATACGTCTCGTCGTAGGCTACGGCGCTTTCCGGGACGGATTCATCCCGCGTGCGGCAGGGGCCTGTGCCATACTTGAAATTGACGTCATTGCGTCCTTGCCTCGCCAGTGATCGCTGTGTTTCATTGAGCAGGAAAAAGGTGAAAAACCCACGCCCGTCCTGGCGTAACAAGCGGGCAATCTCGCGCAGATAGTTTTCACTATCTTGTGGCAAAAGGTGGGTAAAGACAGAGGTGAGAAAAACAAAATCGAAACTCTTATCTTGAAAGGGAAACGTGTACTCTCGGGCCAGATAGTGTCCCTGGGGATTATAGCGTTCGTTATACAAATCGGCGTGCGAGAATGAAAAGTTGGGATGGCGGCGTGAGATATTTCGCTGGCACCAGACGATTGACCGTTTGGTAATGTCCATGCCTGTATAGGACCCAGCCCGGCTTAGATAACCGGTTAGCGGTATTGCCATACGCCCGCTGCCGCAGCCTATTTCCAGAACTTGGTCGTATGGCTGTAAATTTCCTATCTGGACAAACAGATTCAGGAATTCCTGCCCGGTGGCCTCAAAGTCATCACCTCCCCCCACATCGCGCAGCCACCACGGGGGAAGGTCCAGTTCGCCCTTTATAGCACGGTTGATGAAATCTTTTAGAATGGTTAGCAAGCCCGGCTTAAAGAAAGGTTTCTGGTATTCTTTCATAGTGCAAGTACGTCCTGATATACCTCGTGGAAAGAAGCGAGCATTGCCCGTTGGCAAAAGTCCCGCTGGCCTACTTGTTGCGCCGATTCTTGTAACGCTTTGTATTCGGCTGCCAACGTCTCGACGGCCTCGAGTATGCTCTCGGTGGTTACATCGTCCACCACCGCGCCGCAGCCCGTCCGCTCCACGTAATCCGCCATTGGAATGGCCCGGCTGACCAAGACCGGCTTCCCGGCCGCCAACGATTCGAGCAGCGAATGAGGGTATGATTTGACGATGCCCGGCGCAGCAGCCAGAGTGATGCTGGCGTGTACGCCGGCCAATACTTTGTTGACATCTACCAGTTTATTCAACACCGTGACCTGATTTGCCAGATTCAACCGGCGCACCCGCCGCTCCATCTCGTCCGCCAATATCCCTCGCCACAGGAAAATCAACCGCAGGTGGGGCGCTTGATGGGCTGCCGACAACAGCGCCTCCACCCCCTTACTGCGGAACTGGCCCTTTGTCCAGGGAGCCGAGCCGACCATCAACCGGATTTCCGATCGCAGCGGCAGGGGGGAGCAGGTAAAACGGCTGGTGTCAATCCCAGGCCGGACCCGGACCACATTATCAAACCCCCACGATTGGAGCCGTTTCAGACTACGTTCGTCAGACACGGCGATGGCAGCCGGGGCTGAGAAGAAAGCCACGTTTGGCCGCCTGTCCCCGACCCCGCAGGTGACCGAATAGACGACCGGGCGTCGTAACTTGCGCAAGTAGGGGAAGGGGAAAGGGTCGGGATTGTAAAAGTGGTGCAGGTGCAGGTTGGCTTCCCGTCTGCGTATCTCTTTCAGTTTGTGAAAGCCAAAGAGCAGCCGGGGGACGTAGATGGGAGATTGCTGGTTGGGGTTGACGTAGATCACGTCGCCGCTAAAACACTCGCGCAGAACAGTGATTTCTTGCACGATGGCTTCGGCCTGCTCCATCTTGGGGCGCAGGGTAGATAGATGGTAGAGAATATTCATGCTGCACCAGAAGAGATAGCCAACACACGCTCGTTCTGGCCGCCAAATCGTCCCCGCAGGCCGTCTAAAAGTCCCAAGCGGACGGCTCGCGCTGCGGGCAGGTGGCCATTTACTTGCACTTTTATTGACAGGGCCAGGCTGTAGAGCGTCCAAAAGCCGTAGAACAGAACTCGCCATTTGCGATGGAATTTGCGAATCAGCAGGAAACGGTTGCGAATGATATAGTAGGTGTGGAGCGTTTCTCGAAGTTTCGATGAGCGCCCCAGGTCGTGAAAGGCGCGCGTGTGGGTGTCTACGGCGCTGAGGTAGCCGTGCTGCCTGGCACGCAGGCACAGATCGACCACCTCACTGGCGAAAAAGTAATCTGTATCCAGGAGACCTACCGTGCGAAAGACCTCGGCCCGGCACACGAGCACGGTTCCCGGCACACATTCGACAATGTGAACAGGCCCGCCGGCCGGCAATTCAGGATTGTGCGAGCGGTGATGTCGCGCTGGGTCCTTGCTCCCGGCTGCCAGCAACCTGTCTCTCTGTCCGGCGTCAAAGAGCAGTGGCCCAATCAGGCCGACTCGTTCGTTAGCCTGGAGAGTTTCCAGAAGCCTGATGACATCGTTTTCCTCAATCCAGGCATCGTTGTTTAGCAAGAGAATCGGCGCATCTCCTACAGAAAGCGCCTCCACAATCCCCCGGTTGTTTCCCCCGGCAAAGCCCAGGTTGGTCGAGTTACGTATCAGGTAGGCCTCGGGACATGCACGCGCGATGACCTCACAACTGCCGTCGGCGGAACCGTTGTCCACCACCAGAATCGTCGGTTGCAGACGCTCCCAGGAAGCAACGTTGCGAACGCAGCGGACCGTATCAGCCGCCGCGTTCCAGTTGAGAATAATGATCGCCAGTTCCATCCGTCGAATACTCTCCCAGCACAGCGCCGATTTGACTGGAAACGGATTTTAGCATAGTATACTGGCATAGTCAACAGACTTGAATGAGAGCAAAGGATACCTCCAATGCACCTGGTCATCAACGCGACAGAGATCGGCCGGCAGCGCGGCGGGAACGAGAGTTATCTAACCGGGCTGATCGGAGGGCTGGCGGCGCTCAATCCCTCGATGCGGGTGAGTCTGCTGACCTGCGATTGGGGCAGGCCGCTGAATCTTGCGCCCGCTTTTCCCCAGGTGAACCTGGGGCCATATCGCCGTCTTTTCTTTTTTCTCTGGCAACAGACGCTCGCCTTGCGCCGCTTGAGGGCTGATTGGTATCTCTCCACTTTTCTCCTGCCTGCCATAACCCCTTGCCGGGGGGCAGTGTTGGTGCACGACCTGTCTTTTCGCGCTCACCCGGAGTATTTCCCGGCCACCGTTGCTCTCTATATGCGCCTCCTGACCGGACTGGCAATCCGTCGAGCAGATCGTATCATTGCCCTGTCCGAGTTCACACTCCGGGAACTGGCGCGTTTTCACCCGGCGGCGGTCGAAAAGGCCGTCGTGGTGTATCCGGGTATGGAACAGATATTTCGTCCCGATCAAGGGCCTGATGACGAACAAGTATTGCGCTCTTATGGAGTGGCCCCGGGCTACATTCTGGCGCTAGGCAACATTCACCCGCGAAAGAACCTGGCCCGCCTGCTCGACGCCTATTTGAGTTTGAAAGCGAGGAGAGGATTGGCGCCGCCAATGGTCTGGGGCGGATTGCAGCGTTGGGAAAGCGGAGGACTTGTGGCGCGCGCCCGCTCCGCCGGCGTGGTGTTGCCCGGTTTCATCGCCCAGGAGGATTTGCCCGCCTTTTACCGGCAGGCCGAGATGCTGGTCTATCCTTCGCTATACGAGGGATTTGGTTTACCTCCTGTCGAGGCAATGGCCTGCGGCACACCGGTCGTCACGAGCAACACGACCAGCCTGCCCGAAGCGGTCGGCGAAGCAGCCCTGACGATAGACCCGCTCAATACCGAGGAGATTGCGGCAGCGATGGCGCGATTACTAGATGACGTGTCTCTGCGACGGCGGTTGCAGCAAGCGGGTATTGAGCAAGCCGGGGAATTTACGTGGAGACGCACAGCGCAAAGTCTGTTGGGCTCACTGGAGAGCAGTGGACTTGGTGGATAAGGAGTCGCCCGCAATGTCATCAAGTTAAGGATTGTAAAGACCTGCCAGGTTTCCGCCAGAGCTTTT
>CAYQTW010000190.1:4697-6663 GCA_964420485.1 uncultured Anaerolineales bacterium | reverse complement strand
GCGTAGGCGCCGTACCGCCAGCCCCCGCCGCCTGCCGCCCACCGCCGGCATAGTCCAACGTTGGAACGACGTACCACATCGGAATAGGCACAGGGGCCGTCTCCAGGCGCGAGAATTTGCGCACCCAACTCTTGTCCAGCCCAAAAGCGATGGCGTAGGGCAAGTACTTGTCGAACAGGTCTGTGGCCTGGCTCAAGTCGGTGTAACGCTCAATTTCTTTCAGGTAACGCTTGAAAGCGTCCCACCTGGCAGCCTGCTCGGCCCCCCGGCGCGTCTTGGCCGGCATCCAGTTGCCGACGATAGCCGCTGTGAGGCCGGTGGCAGCCAACCCGATAAAGGGACAGACAATGGCGATGGTGTACTCTGCCAGGAGAACCATCAGACCAACACCGATCACAATACCCCCTAGCAGCAGCGCGATCCCCCAGCCCCTGTACTGTCCACGGATCTTGTCGGGACTGATGCGAAAGTAACCGCGCTTGACCGTTTCTTTGTAAAGACGGCTCTGGATCTTGGGAATGGCGGTGTAAAACTTTTCACGCAGAGAGGACATACGCCGTCCATTGCGTTTGCCGAATACCTTTTTCAGCAGCGCCCGCTCGTATGACAGTAGATCGTCAGCGGGCTTTTCGGTGCGGCGAAAGATGAAATCAAAATCGGTCTTGCCGAGGAAACCGGACTTGCGCTCCTCTTCGATGATGAGGTATCCACGCCGCGCCAGGTCCACCAGCGTGGCGATAATGTCCTGCATATCGGCCTTCTCGTCCACCAGCGTGCCGGCCACGGCGGGCGGGTCGTCGGAGGGCGGCTCAGTCAGGTAAGACGCCGGCAGAGCGATCCGAGGGTCGCGCCCGCGCAGGTACCACAGGAGGAGCAAGAACGCCGGCCCACCCAGGAGCAGCAAAGCCCCGACCATCCCCAACCCCAGGTTGGCCCACGGCTCGTAGCGCTCCTCCCACTCTGCCTCAAGGTCGTAGGCCGCCTGCCAGGACGGAGGGCTGCCCGGCACAATGCCGTGGGGGAACTGGACGCGCACCTCGAACTCTTGCCCCGGATCGAGCGTCTCACGGGCTGTGAAGACGACGGCGCTGCTGCCCTGGCCCTCTACCGCTGCTTCAGCGCCGTAGGCGGCCACGGGATCGGCCGTCGCGCCCTCCGGTAGGTGGACTGTGACGGTGGATTCGTGAACGGGGAAATCGCGGTCGGCGTAGACCGCTTTCCAGAACAATTGGTCGCCATCCTCGTAGTAGCGCAGGCCGCCTTGAACGGTGTAGCGGAGGATGAAGGTGTGGGAAGTGTTAGAGGTGTAGGGAAAGTACCACTTGATGACCAAGTCCCCTTCGTCCGTGGAGGTCTCAAAAGTATAGTCACTGCCGTAGCCCTGCTCATACTGACGGTTGCCCTCCCACACCTCTACGCCGGTGATGTCCTCCAGGCGGTTCATCGGGACGTTACGGTAGCCAAAGTGAAACTCGCCGCTGGTAAAGACGATCTCTTGTATCTCCTCGACGATAAAATCACCGTTGGGCAAGATGGTAATGTTCACGTCAAAGCGTTCCCAATAGAGGGTCTTGCTCTGAGCGTGGGCTACTCCGCTCAGGGCCAGCGCCACTGTCAGAGTCAGCAGCAAAATCAAATGGGATCGTCTCATAGCGAACACTCCTTGCGTCGTTGCTGTAGTGTGGTTATTATAATTCAATTTCCACAAAAGGGAAACGTCAGGGCGCGGAGCGAAGCACAATCGGAAGGTACACGCGGTACATCTCCGGCACGACGAGCAGTGTCACCGGTACTGCCTGGGGCGCATCCAGCACATCGGTCGTCGTGGCGGTCACAGTGATGCTCCCCGTGAAGGTGCCCGTGGGATAGCCGGTGCTGTCCACCGTCACCGTCAGCGGTGTCCCCTGGAGGCCGGTGGTGATGACCAGCGTGGGCGTCAGAGGCATCCCCGCCGCCACCGTCGCCG
>CAYQTW010000190.1:363-4597 GCA_964420485.1 uncultured Anaerolineales bacterium | reverse complement strand
GGTAGCCCGTGTTCAGCGGCGTCAGCGTGATCGTAAAGACGCCTGGCTCGTCCACGTCGGCCAGGAAGGTGATCTCAGCGGGAGTCACGGTCAGGCGTGGGACAGACAGCCTGACTTGCAACACAACAGAGACCGCCTTGGGTGCGCCTAGCACATCAGACGCCGGGGAGGTCACCGTGATGGTTCCCGTAAAGACTCCTACGTTATACCCCGCGCTATCTACTGTCACCGTCAGCGGTGTCCCCTGGAATCCGGTGGTGATGACCAGCGTGGGCGTCAGAGGCATCCCCGCCGCCACCGTCGCCGTCCAGGTGAGCACTCGGTAGCCCGTGTTCAGCGGCGTCAGCGTGATCGTAAAGACGCCTGGCTCGTCCACATCGGTCAGGAAAGTGAGTGCAGTCGGCTCGACCACCAGCCGTGGGCCAAAGTGTCCGGGCCACTTGGTCATTGAGATGAGCGCAGGATAAGCCAACGTGGGAGTTCCTTCTTCATCCTCTGGACCGTTATATCTGCGCACCGAAAAGTACCTTCCGGACCAACACTCTGCTCCCTGCTTATGAAAGTCAAAGGCCCAGATGAACATCGCACCCATCCAGGGCCAGTGTTCGTCGGCGTACTGGAAGGCCCGCGTCAGATAGTTGGCCTGCTGCACCTCGGGTACGTCCATCCAGCCAAAGTTGTCTTCAAAGACCGGTATCGTATGGCACCACCCAAAGCCATCTTCGGAGGGGTCGCGCAGCCAGCCGAACTCGGTGGCCCAGATGGGCTTGGCACCCAGATCATAGTCCTCCATAATGGCGTGGATCACCTCCGCGCCGCGAAAAGCAAAGCCGTTACCGTTGTCGTGCTCCGGGAGTTGATCCAGCGAGAGTTCCGGTGGGTAGGCAAAGCCAGTCGGGTGGTAGCCGAAGGCATCAAAGTAATTTCCCGCCCCGCGCTCGAACATCTCACGGGCATACAACCGCTCGTCCATTCCACGGCAATCGTTGCCTAGATAGGTCTCACCGGAGTTGGCGGTACACGCCTTATCCTCACCGGTTGGACCGCCGATGCGACCCACCGGCGCCAGGCCAGCGCTCACAACAATGGCGCCAGGATCTACCTCCTTGATCGCTTCGTATGCGGCCTGCAGTGCCCTCACATAATCGGCCGGATCCGGCGGTTGACCCTCCCACCAATCGGTATTCGGCTCGTTGCCGATCTCGTAAGCATCCACGAGCCCCCAGCCCTCCTGGGCGACCTCCCTCACGTCGGCGCGTATCTTGTCAGGGTCAGGGCGCCAGTGCCCCTCTTGCCAGCTCCAGCGATTGCCTTCCAGGTCAATCCGGTACAATACGTGGTATGGAAGCCGCTCGGTGGGCATGGTGTCAAATCTCTCGTACACCTTGATCCAGTCAAAACCAAGCGGGACAAAGATCGAGTCCACGTTCGACAGATAGCGCAGGTTGACTCCATACCCCAGATGAGGCGACGGGACCTCATCGGCGCCTGTCGGCAGGGCTGTGCTATGCCACAATCCCAATGCCAATAGCGCCGCAGCTACCGCCACAATGCATGCCCCGATCTTCCGGCCTCTCGTCATCTCGGCTCTGATACATAGCAAGGCTATCTGCTGTAGATGCGAATAAAGTTAGCGATAGATCGGTCGTAGGTGCGCTCCGCCTCCGGCGGGAAGAGGCAGGCCGGCAATTCGCCCATGCGCCAGTGATAGCGGATACATTCGCAGCACTTGCCCTTCCTGGAACAGGGTTCGTAGGTGCAGTTGCAATACGCCAGATTCTTTTCTATTTTACATTCCACGTCTTTCACCTCCAACGTTGATTGTTGCTAGATCTTTTTTTCTTTGTCTCTGCGTTGAAGATTTTGGTTTTTTCAGCAGAGTCAAGTATAACATAGATTGCCCCAAAGCAAAAGGCTACCGGTGTTCGCCGGTAGCCTCGTGCTCTTGCGTCAGCCTGTGTGGAATCTACTCGCGCTCACGCGCGGCCGGACTCTTTCGCACGCTTGAGAATGTAATCCACTGCCTGACCAACTGTCGTGATCTGCTGGGCCTCCTCGTCGGATATCTCCTCGCCGAACTTTTCTTCGAACGACATGATCAGTTCGACGAGGTCGAGGGAATCCGCCTTCAGGTCCCCGCGAAAGTCCGCAGCCTCCGTGACCTGGTCCGGATCCACCCCCAATAGTTCAACAACGATGGCCTTGATCCTCTGGAATACCTCTTGCCTATCCACTGGCTTTACCTCCCTTTAATCTTCCAAGCTATTGATGACGATATTCTACTCATAGAGAGAGATTTGTCAAGCCACGCAGGTTGACAACTATCGCCACTACCGGTATCATAGGGGTACGGATTCGAGATTTGGAAAGCCGCGCGAAACATTGTGATCAAAGAGGCACAATCTCTGGCCAACGGTAAATCTGTCAATCTTGCATCAACCAATCTTGAATCACCCCTGTCTGCCATAAAGAACACTGATGAGCGTCTTGGGTTACGAAGGAGCACATGCACCAACAACGCAAGTCCGATCACATCCGCATCAACCTGCAAGAGGACGTAAACTTTGAGCACGTCTCCACCGGCTTGGAGCGTTACCGCTTCATCCACTGCGCGCTACCCGATCTCGACCTGGACGAGGTTGACACCTCCACGACATTGCTGGGCAAGCGTCTGGCGACCCCGCTCTTCATATCTTCGATGACCGGTGGCACGCCGGAGGCCAGCGCGATCAACCACCGGCTGGCGGAAGCGGCCCAGGCTGCCGGGATCGGGATGGGGCTAGGCTCACAACGCGCCGCCATCCAAGACCCATCCATGGCAGATACCTACCGCGTGCGCCACGTCGCCCCCGACATCCTCCTGCTGGCCAACCTGGGCGCGGTGCAACTGAACTATGGCTACGGTCCCGACGAATGTCGCCGCGCCGTCGAGATGGTAGAAGCAGACGGTCTGATCCTGCACCTCAACCCGCTGCAAGAGGCGCTCCAACCTGGAGGCGAAACCAGTTTCGCCGGCCTACTCTCCAAAATCGAGGCGGTCTGCCGGGTGTTGGAGGCGCCGGTGGTGGTCAAAGAAGTGGGATGGGGCATCTCGGAGCAGGCGGCCCGCCAACTGGCGGACGCGGGCGTGGCAGCGATTGACGTCGCCGGAGCCGGAGGCGTTTCGTGGAGCCAGGTAGAGATGCATCGCGCCACGACCGAGCGGGAACGCCAGGTGGCAGCGGTCTTTGCCGATTGGGGCATCCCTACCGCTGAAAGTCTACTGATGGCCCGGCGAGGCGCACCCAGCCTGCCCATCATCGCCAGCGGCGGCATTCGCGACGGCATCCAGATGGCCAAGGCCATCGCTCTTGGCGCATCCGCGTGCGGCATTGCCGGCCCGTTTCTCCGCGCCGCCATCGAGTCCACCGCTGCCGTGGCCGAACTCGTCGCCACGCTCGCAACTCAGTTGCGCGTCGCCATGTTCGCCGCCGGCGCCGCCGACGTCCAGGCTCTTGAGCGCACCCCCGTGCGCGAAACGTAAAACAAAATGCATAAACTCGACATGTTTTTCACCCGCTATCTATCCCCCCTCGAAGCCGAAATGCGCGCCGTCGTCCAGACCGCCGACCCGCGCCACGCCGGACTCTTTGGCATGTTGCGTTACCACCTGGGTTGGACCGACGCCGAGTTCAACTCCTGCCAGACGCGAACCGGTAAACGCGTGCGGCCCGTGCTCTGCCTCCTCGCCTGTGAAGCCTGCGGTGGCGAGTGGGAACAGGCCCTACCCGCCGCCGCCGCCATCGAACTCTTGCACAACTTTTCCCTCATTCACGACGACATCGAGGACCGGGACAAGACCCGCCGTGGCCGTCTCACCGTCTGGGCGCTGTGGGGAGAGGCCCAGGCAATCAACGCCGGGGATGCGCTGTCCATACTGGCCCAACTGGCCCTCCTGCGACTATCCGAACGCAATGTGCCCGCCACGACCGTCGTGGCCGCCCTCCACCTTTTCAACCACGCTTGCCTGGCCATCACCAACGGCCAGTACCTCGACATTGGCTTTGAGCACTGTGCCAGCGTCTCCATTGCAGACTACTTGGCGATGATCGAGAGAAAAACCGCCGCGCTGGCCGCCTGCGCCTGCGAGATAGGAGCCCTCATCGCCGCCGCCCCCGACACCCGACGCGAGCGCCTGCGCACCTTTGGCCGCCACCTGGGGCTGGCCTTCCAGATGCGCGACGACGTCCTGGGC
>CAYQTW010000190.1:0-353 GCA_964420485.1 uncultured Anaerolineales bacterium | reverse complement strand
TATCACCGGCAAGCCCGTCGGCGCCGACGTCGCCCGGCGCAAGAAATCACTGCCCATCCTCTACGGCCTGAAGCACAGCGCGGAACTGCGCGCGCTGCTGGCACAGGAGAGACTCTCGACGGCCAACGTGCGCCACGCGACAGAATTACTGCAAGAGACAGGTAGCCGCGCTTATGCCGAGCGACTGACGCGGGAGCATCACGTCCAGGCATTGGCCGCGCTGGAAGAAGCACATCTGGAAGGGCCGGCGGCTGAGGCGCTCCACGAGTTAGCGCAGACGCTCCTCAGCCGCGAACGGTAAATCCTGCTCAGTTTGACCAGCCTGTGAACGTATGCTATCATGGGCATATCAG
>CAYQTW010000189.1:0-6677 GCA_964420485.1 uncultured Anaerolineales bacterium | reverse complement strand
CGCCGGCCGACCAGGCGGGGAGGTTGTAATAGCGGGCCAGGTCCATCTGCGCCATCATTCCCAGACTCCACTCCGGGCTGCCGTAACTGACGATGGTGCTTTTCATATCCATCGCCGCCGTGTTCATCCCGTAGAGGAACGGCGTGCCGGGGCGAATCAGTTGGGAGATGACCAACCCGACCAGGCACTCGGCGTTGCCCAGCGCCAACGCGCCTGCCAGCGTGATCGGGCCGCCGCCGCCGGTGTTGGGCGAGGGCGGGTAGGCGGCCGGGATGCCCTTCTCGGCGCAAAAGATTATCTTCTGGAGCGACTCTTCTGGGAAGAGTAGCGGGGAGATGGGCTCGGCGTAGAGCATAAAAAACGGCTTCTCGCGCAGTGTCTGCTCGCCACCGGCCACGGCCACCGCGATGCGATAAATGTCCTCCATATCGGCGCGGTTCTTGGCGGTGTAGATGTTGGGCTTGACCGAGCCGCGAATCATGCGCACGAACTCGTGGATGTAGAGGTCGTCGGACGGCACGTCTGAGGGATTGCCCATGGACATGATAAAGTCCATATTGTCCAGCGCGTCGCACAGGCGGGCGATGTCTTCGACGTCCTGGGCCGTCGTGCGGCGACGTTCGCCGGTCTCTACGTCCAAGGTAAAGATGGTGTCGGAACCGGAGCCGAAAAAGACCTGGCCCAGTTCCAGCGGCATAGTCAGATTGCCCATCCGGTCGTACAGGGGTATGCGGGAGGGCGCGCTGGCAACCGCATCGCTGACCAGGTTCTCCGGTATCTTGACGCGATTGTTGGACTCCCAGGCGCCGGCGTCGAGCAGCAGTTTGCGCCCCTGGGGATCCTGCATCTCCACGCCGGTCTGGGCCAAAATCTCCAGCGTGGCGTAGTGGATCGCTCGCACCTGTTCGTCGGAAAGGGCGCGGACCATCGGTTGTAACGTTGGAATTGGCAATTGTTGTGTCACGGGTGTAACCTCCAAGTCATAGCCTGTCATTCTGAGCCGGAGCGCAGCGGAGGCGAAGAATCTCGCCTTGGACAGGCGGTTTGGGCACTGTAGCGTGAGATTCTTCGCTTCACTGCGTTCCGCTCAGAATGACACCGGGATGATTATTTTTCTGGAACAGCCTTACAACACCAAGGAAGAAACGAAACGCTTCTGGATCCAGGCATCGGTGTCCGGGTCCAGCGGCTGCGGCTCGTGCTCCGCCAGGATGCGGCGGGCAATCTCTTTGGCCCGCGTCCAGGCGTCGGTACCGCCGGCTTCCTCCCACATATCTCGCCCCTGCCGGTCAAAGACGGCCGAGGGGTAGTAGAGTTCGCTGCGCATGTAACGCAGCGTGTGCTCGTCCATCAGGTAGTGGCCGCCCGGCCCCACCCGGTCAATCACGTCCAGCGCCAGCGTGTTATCATTCACCTCGATGCCGCGCACGGCGCGCATGGCCATACCCAGCATTTCGTTGTCAATCACGAACTGCTCGTAGGCGATGGTGGACATGTCCTCCAACATACCCGCCGCGTGGTGGATAAAGTTGGCCCCGGCCAGCGCGACCTGGATGACCGACTGCGCCTTTTCCATACCCGCCTGAATGTCCGGTATCTTGGCCTCGGTCATGCCGGCGCTGTTGTAGATGGGCAATTTGTAAAAGTGGGCCATCTGGGTGATGGCGGCGTTGGTCATTCCCAGCTCCACCGTGCCGGCCAGGTACTTGCCGCTGCGCATGTCGGCCGTGGCCGGGATGGGGCCGATGAGCACAGGACAGCCGGGTTGCACCAGTTGGGTCAGCGCCAACCCGGCCAGTTCCTCCCCGTTCAACTGGGCCAACATGCCCGCCAGCGTGACCGGCGCGGTCGAGCCGGCCATCGGCGCGGCCGAAAGGACGACCGGCATACGTTGCCGGCAGCACTCGATCAGCAGCGTCGTCACGCTGGCGTCGAACTTTAGCGGGCTGACCATCCAACTGGTGATGAAGGAGACCAAGGGCCGCTCGCGCAGCGGCTCGGCCCCGCCCGCGATGCGCTCGCACATCTCCACCACGTCGCGGATGCCCTGGATGGTGTAGACGCCGGCCTGGACGTGCTTGGTGGTGTTCGCCAGGGAGACATAGTACTTGTTGATTTCCACGTTTTCCTTCGACATGTCGGTGGGATAGATGGGGATGAGGTAAAAGTGGATGTTGTCCAGCGCGTCCACGATGCGGGCCATATCCGCCACGTCCCGCAGTACCGCCTTGCGGATCTTACCTGTCTCCAGGTCGAGCACTTGCAGCGCCGCGCCACCGGTGCCGATGTGCACCCGTGCTCCCTCCAGGATGAGATCATTCTTCGGGTCGCGGCCGGCCAACACCACCCGCGAGGGCGCTTTATCCACCGCGTCCTCAATGAGGGGCCGCGGCAGCCGCACCCTGTTGCCGTCTACGTCTGCCCCGGCCTCCGTGAACAGCCGCAGCGCCTCCGGCTGCTCCACCTGCACGCCGGTGCGCGCCAGGATCGCCAGCGACGTCTCGTGAATTTGTCTCACCTGCTCGTCGCTCAGCGGCTTGTATTGCCCGCCGACCAGTCCCTTGTCCGGTGCTCGATGCTTTCTAGCCATACGTCTCCTTATCCCAATTGGGGCTTGTCTAGTGTAGTGGTTCGTATGAGCGCATCACCAGCGGTAGGTAGACGAAATATGATGGCCCTTCGCCTTTTTCCCTGACAGTGACGTAGCCCGGCTTGCTGACGACAAAACTACCGTGAGTATTACTGACCGTCAGGCTAACGTCAAAAGTGCCGCTGGTGACGTAAGTGTGGCTGACCACAGGCCCGGTGAATGTCGTACCTCCATCTCCAAAGTTCCACAGCCAATGCTCGACGGTACCGCTGGTGATCGCCGTGAAGGTGACGGTGAGCGGGACTGTGCCGCTGACCACGTCGGCGCTAAAGGTGGCCGTCGGTGCGCCGGGCGGGGCATTGACCGTGATGTAGCCATGTTTCGATACGTCGGCTATGCCGCCCGGTCCGGTGACCACCAAAGTCACGCAGAAGTTGCCCGCGCTTGCGTAGGTGTGGGTGGGGTTGGGAGTATCCGCAATACCGCCATCGCCAAAGAGCCAACCGTAGGCCGTGACCGTGCCGGTGACCGTGCTGGTGAACTGTACCATCAACGGCGCTTTCCCGCTGCGCGGCGCACCGCTAAAGTCCACTTGCGGGGCTGGCGGCGGCTCTGTGACGGTGATATAGTTGGTGCGGCTCAACGTGTCGCTACCGCCAGGGCCGCTGACCGTCAGGCTGACGGTGTAGACGCCGGCCGATGTGTAGGTGTGCGTGGGGTTCTGCTGGCTGCTGACACCCTCGTCGCCAAAAGCCCAGTCCCAGACGGTGATCGTGCCGATTGATGTGTCGGTAAAGACCACCATCAGAGGCCGGTCGTCGCTGGTGGGATGGGCAGTAAAGCCTGCCACTGGTGGTGGCTCTGTGACGGCAATATAGTTGGCGCGGGTCAGTGTGTCACTGCCACCGGCCCCGCTGACGGCCAACGTGACTGTGTACACCCCTGCTGCCGTGTAGATGTGGATCGGGCTTTCCAATGTGCTGGTCAGACCGTCCCCGAACTCCCACAACCAGGTATCCACCTCACCGCCGGCTGAGGTGTCGGTAAAGACTACCGTCAGAGGCCGGTCGCCGGTGGTGGGGCTGGCGAGAAAGTCAGCCACGGGCCGAATGCTGTAGTAGGCATGTTTGAGACCATGACAATCAGCATCGTAGTAACTGATGTGGGGATGTCCGTCCTCATCCAGGGCCAGGGAGGTGTACTGGCCCACATTCCCATCGCTGTCTACGGTTTGGCTGTACCAGCCGGAGGTATCCTGGTAGGCGTATTTCAGTGTGCCGTGAAGAGCATCGTAGTAGCTGATGTGCGCGTACGTCCCGCTCATAACCAGTGAGGTATGCCAGGCAGGCACGCTGTCCACGGTCCACATGGTTGACCATCCAACAGGGGCCCATCCGGTTGCAACTCTCAGGGCACCGAGAAATTCATCATAGTAACTGATGTATGGGTTTCCAGAAGCATCCAGGGCCAGAGAGTTGAACTTGCCGACCTTGTTCCACGATTCACTATAGTAGGCCACAACCGATTCTGTCCAGCCAGTGGGACTGATCTGGCGGGTGTAGCGCAGGTCGCCGAAATAGTGGCAGTAGTAGCTGATGTGGGGATATCCATTACTACCCAAAACCAGGGAGGTGTACTGGCCAGCAGGAAAGCCCGTACCTACGGTCTGGCTATACCAACCGGCGCCGTCCAGGTAGGCATACTTGGGATGCTCGTTGCTAGCATCGTAGTAACTGATGTGGGGCGTGTAAGGGGCAGTGGACGCCAGGGCCAGGGAAGTATAGATGCCCACACTCCCCGCACTGTCCACCGTCTGGCTGTGCCAGCCGGAACCATCCAGGTAGGTGTATTTCAGGTCGTCGTTGGTGGCATCATAGTAACTGATGCGGGGATACCCATCTCCAGCCAGGGCCAGGGACGTATACAAGCCGACATCCCCACTGCTGTCCACAGTTTGGCTGTACCAGCCGGAAGTATCCTGATAGACGTATTTCAAACCTCCACCTGTGTAATCATAGTAACTGATGTGGGCATATCCATCTCCATCCAGGGCCAGAGAGGTATGCCAGCCTAGCGGTTGTTGGACGTGCCAGCCGGAAGCGTCCTGGTAGGCGTATTTGAGTTCGTCGTTGGTTTCGTCAGAGTAAAAGACGTGGGGGTAACCACCGCCGTCCAGCGCCAGCGAAGGATAGAAGCCTACCAATCCCTTACTGTCAACCGTCTCTGTATGCCAACCGGAGACGTCCAGGTAAACGTACCTCAAGTCCTGCTCATCCGAATGCCGGTAGGCGACATGGGCATAGTTAGCGTCATCCACATCCAGAGAGAAGCGCGTGTGCCACCCAATACCGGTGTCCACAGTGGCCGTATACCAGGTTGAACCATCATAAGCGGCGTACCACAGGTCATACTCCCCTGCCAAATCCGCGTTGCAGCCGATGTGGGGATGACCGCTGCCATCCACCGCGATCGAGGTATGCGATGCCGCAAAGTAGCCGAACTCTACCAGCGGCTCGGTGTGCCATACGCCCGCGTCCCGATAGGCATAGGTCCAGGTGGTCGCCATGTGCTGGTAACTCATGTGCGGGTTTCCGTCACCGTCCAGGGCCAACGATGCGTAAAAGCCGAGATCGTCCACGGATTCAAAGTGCCAAATACCTTTACCCGGGTCCCGATAAGCGTACCACACACCATCATCGTAGTGGGAGGCGTAGCCGAGGTGGGGGTTCCCTTCTTGGTCAAGGGCCAAAGAGACGCTTGATTCCCACACACCCATGCCGTGGCGCACCTCCTCAGTATACCAACCGGTGGCATCCTGGAAACCATAGTACAGATTTCCCCATCCGTCATTGTTGGGATCGAGTAAAAAGGCGACGTGAGGGTACTCATCCTGGTCGAGGGCTAGAGAGATGCTCGATTCCCACACGCCCATGTCGTGGCCCACCTTCTCAGAGTGCCAACCGGTGACGTCCTGGAAACCATAATGCAGGTCTCCCATTCCGTCATCGTCGGGATCGCTGAAAAAGGCGACGTGAGGATATCCCTTCGAGTCCACCACCATGCTGGTCCCCACAATGTTGTTCCCGGTAACCGATCTAACGTTGGGGCAGTTGACACATTCGATCACCCACCCGCCCGCCGCCATTGTCCACTGCCTCCACGTCTGCTGGCGCAATCTCACCTGGCGGAACCGGAGGGCCGTCAGCGGAAGGGGGCAATGCCCAAGTTGCGTCCAGCGGGGCAGCGGCGGCCGCTCCAGAAACAGTGTGACCGGCTACCCACATCAGACATAACAGTGCCGCCGTCGCACTCAAAACGGCTGCTATGATTGAAAACCATTGTTTCTTCATTCCAACTATCCCACCAGTGACCGCGCCAGTTCGACCGCCGAGGCCGCGTCGGACGCGTAGCCGTCGGCGCCGATCTCGTCGGCGTAGGCCCGGGTGACCGGGGCCCCGCCGATCATTACCTTGACGTTCTCCCGCAACCCGGCCTCCACCAGTGCGTCAATCGTGCGCTTCATCGCCGGCATGGTGGTGGTCAGCAGCGCCGATATGCCGATCAGGTGCGCCTGCTCCGCCTGGACGGCCTCGATGAACTTGGCCGGTGAGACGTTGGTGCCCAGGTCGGTGATCTCGAAACCGCCGCCCTCTAGCATCATGCCCACCAGGTTCTTGCCGATGTCGTGCAGGTCGCCCTCGGCGGTGCCCATGATGACCTTGCCGGCCGAAGGCACATCGCTCTCGGCCAACAGCGGGCGCAAAACGTTCATGCCGGCGTGCATGGCACGGGCGGCGATGAGCACCTCGGGCACGAACAGGTCGCCGTCCCGAAAGTCCACCCCAACCACGTCCATCCCGGCGATAAGTCCTCCCTTGAGTATCTCCGCCGGCGCCAGTCCTTCATCGAGTGCCTTTTGCGTCAATTCGGCCACCGCCTCATCGTCGCCGTCGTACAGTTTCTCTGCCATTTGCTTCAGTATGTCTGTCATTGGTTCCATATCCTTTCTTGTGGATTGGTATGTTGGTAAATTGTACCTGCTCAATAAAGTGGGGCAATGTAGCCGAGGTTTCCATACCTCGCGGGC
>CAYQTW010000188.1:0-6720 GCA_964420485.1 uncultured Anaerolineales bacterium | reverse complement strand
GTGGTGTAGAGGGGCGGGGTTACCCCGCCCCTACCGCTGTTGGTCATCGGCAGCGTCGCATAGTCGGACACCAGTTCGGGGCGATAGTGCAGTGTCACAGACACGACGGCGCTGTTGTCATCCACCAGCGCCGTGACCGTCACCGGCTGGCTAGAGGTGGGAAAAGTGGGAGTATGCGCCACATCGGTGACGCATGGAGGGATATTGTCAGTCGAATAAATGCTGTTCTGCGCGCCAGGAGTACCCAAGCCGGTGCTGGCCCCCCAGGAGCAAGGGCAGTCGTTGTCAAAGAGCGGGCAGATTAGTTCCAGTGATGGGCCATCGCCGTCGGGCGCTTCGGGCCAGGGATGGTGGTCATCGTAGACTACCTCGTCCACCAGGACTCCCCCGGCGTCCTCAATCGCCACCCGTTCGCCGCCGTTGGAGAGGCGGCCACTCTCGAATGGTCCCAACACGCCGCTGATGCCGTAGGTAGCCTCGACTGTGGCCGGGTCGTGGCCGATGACGACATAGCCGCCGGGCGGGATGGAGGCGCTGACCGGAAAGGTGTAGTGGATGCCGTCGCTGAACTGCCAGCCGGACAGGTCAACGGTGATAACACCGCTGTTGTAGAGTTCGATGTACTCTTCGCCGTGGTCGTCGGAGGCGGGGTGATATAACAATTCGTTGATGACGATGGGGGGAGCGGATTGGGCGTTGGCAATGAACGATGAGACAATAAACGATGAAACAATGAACAATGAACAAGGGGCAATGACCGCCAGTAGATGCCTGAGGATTTGGGATTGGGGGTTTGTGGTTTTATTCATTGGAGGCCATCATTGCCCATAGAGTGCTGCGGGCCGGGTTGGCCCATTTCGGCGAGGCTCAATCGGCGTCCCCATCATCCCCATCCGACTGCTGTTCTGGATTGGGCTGGGAGTGATGGCTATCCTGGTCTCCCGACGTGAAGTGGAGGTGGTGAAGGTAGTCTGCCTTTTTCCGTCAGCGTCCATACCCGTCCACCGTCCCCCGCCGCGCACAGTCCCGCCAACGAGCACCCGGCACACCCGCCGCCGCACTCTTCACCCACTCGCTCCAGGTAGCCCGTCTGGGCCAGGTGCTCTAGCATTGCCTCGACTAACGCGGGCGTCGTCTCCAACTCGCGGGCCAGGCCGCTCACCCGATGGGTGCCACCTGCCCGCAGCAATTCCAGCAGCCTATTCAACATCGCCACCTACTCTCCCTGTCTCCTTGTCTCCCTCCCGCCGCACCACCCGGCGGACAAGGAGGCTGGCGATGAGGCTGGTGATGGGCACTGCCATGACCAGCCCTATGCTCCCAACCAACGTGCGCACGATCTCCTCGGCGATGGGCTCGCGGTTGATCCTTCGCCATAGCGGCTCTTGATAGATGGTAAAGGCCACCATCAGAGGGAGCGAAGCCGCCGTGTAGGCCAGGACGAGTGTGTTGACCATGGCCGCGATGTGATCTCGCCCGACATTGAGGCTGCGGCGGAACAGGTCCATCCACTCCAAATCAGGGTTGGCGTCGAGCAGTTCAAAGACTACTGACACCTGGGCCACGCAAACGTCGTCCAGCGCCCCCACTGCCCCGACGATGATCCCGCCTAGCAGTAGCCCCTGCAGGTTGACGTCCGGCCCCAATTCCATCACCAGGTAGCCCCCCTCCTCGCTCAAACCGGTCAGACGGGCCCAGCCCACAGACAGATGGGCCAGTATCCCGGTCAGCACCAGGCTCAACACCATCCCGGCCACCGCTGCGTGTGCCCTGGTGTTCCAACCATAGATCAGATAGTTGGAGACGGTCAACAACAGGATGGAACCGGCAATGCTCACGATTACCGGGTTTCGGCCGGCCACGATCTGGGGGATGATGAAGGCAAAGATCACTACCATGCTGAACAGCGTGCCGGTCAACGACCGCAGTCCTTTGCCCCGGCCTACCAACACCACCAGTCCCACAAACAGCGCCACGATCCAGAACAACGACCCCGTGCGCACGAAATCCGAGATGTAAAAGCGGTCGCTGTCCGGTCCCACCGCCCGCTCCAGGTAAACCCGGTCACCGACGTGGAATAGCCGCTCTTGATTGATGATATTGACTGTCCCCTCTTCGACCGTCACCTCCTCCCCGGCCAACGAGCCATCCTCGACGTGTAGCAACAACTTCTGGTAAGGCAGCGTGCCGCCCCCGTCCAGTTCGATGACGCCTTCCTCCAGCACCTCGATCACGCGCGCCGCCATTGTCTCCGTCTCACCCGATGCAAAGGTTTGCTCGGTTGGAGGAGGTTGTGGTCCTAGACGTGGCAATACGACGACGATTGCCACTGCTAGCACGACGAGTGCGCCAAGTGTTATAATCAGGAGCCGTTCCAGTTTTGGCATTTACAACCCCACCAAACGCGCCAGCCAGTAGACCCCGACGCCCACTGTCCACGACACGAGCAACAGGAACCCCACGTTAAAGAGCGTCCACTTCCACGAGTTGGTCTCCTGCCGGACGACGGCAACCGTCGCCACGCAGGGGATAAAGAGCACCTGCACCACCAGAAATGCCAGCGCTGTGGCCGGGGAGAAAGTCGCTGCCAGCGTCGCCGCCAGCCCGGTTTCCTCGCCAGCGCTAAAGAGCACGCCCAGTGTGGCGATAGAGTTCTCCTTGGCGACGAAACTAGTCAACAGTGCCACCATCAGTCGCCAGTCAAAGCCCATCAGTCGGCCCAGTGGCTCCAGCGCATGGCCGATCTGGGCCAGGTAGCTGGTCTCGATTTCGCCATCGGGCAGCGCCGACAGAATCCATACCACTACCGAGACCACGAGGATCAGAGTGCCCGCCTTTTTGACAAAAGCCAGGCAACGCTGCCAGACGAGGAGGCCGATGGTGCGCCCGTTCGGGAGATGGTAGAGCGGCAGTTCCATGATGAACGCGGCCCGCTGCCCCTGGAAGGCGATCTTGTTGATTAGAATACCGGAGAGAGCCAGCACCACCAGTGCCACCAGGATCATGCCCCAGGAGACCAGCGTGGCGGCGGAGCCGAAAAAGGCCGGGGCCAGGAAGGCCACCACTGCCATGCAGGCTGTGCAGGGGATCAGCGGGGCCAGCATGATCGTCAGCAGCCGCGCCTTGGGCGACTCGATCACCCGTGTCCCCAGCACTGCCGGCACGTTGCAGCCAAAACCCAGGAACAGCGGCAGGAACGACTTGCCGTGCAGCCCCATCAGGTGCATAAAGCCGTCCATCACGTAGGCCGCCCGCGCCATGTACCCCACGTCCTCCAACGTGCCCATCACGGCGAAAAAGATGAGCAGGATGGGCAGAAAGGTGAGCACCGCTCCCACCCCGCCGATGACGCCGGCCACGATCAGATCGGAGAGGTGGGCAGGGGCTCCGGCCAGCCCGGCACGGGCCAGTTCCGCCAATCCGCCCACCACGTAGACATCCAAGAGTTCCTGCAAGGGCGCGCCGATGGCGTATGTCAGCCAAAAGATGAGTCCCAGGATGCCCGCCAGGATCACCAGGCCCCAAAAAGGGTGGGTGGCCCAGTGGTCCAGCCGCTCGGTCAGGCCGATCTGTCCGACTTGAGGGCGGGTGACAGCGGCGCGGATCATGCGCCCGATCCACTCGTAACGCCCGCTGGCCACGGCCATCAGCGCGTCGTCGTGCTGACGGAGGATGCCGTACACCTGCTGCCATTGCTCCTCCGGCAGGCATTCTTGCATCATGCGTGTGATCTCTCGATCTCCCTCCAACAGTTTCAGCGCCACCCAGTCCTGTGGGTAGGGCTCTGGCACGCAGCCCTCAATCAGCGCTTCAATCTGGGCCAGCACATCCCGGTGGTCGGCGCGGATCTCGGGGCGCTTGGGCGCGTAGTCGTAGCCGTCACGCGCCATCGTGTCAACCGCTTCGACCAGTTCATGCACGCCGACGTTTCGGGCGGCGACCATAGGCACCACCTGGACGCCCAGCGCCGCTTCCAGCACCTCCGGCTCGATGCGGAACCCCTCTTGCTGGGCCACGTCCATCATGTTCAGCGCCACGATGACCGGTGCGGGCAGCGGCAGCAATTCCGCCACCAGGTACAGGCTGCGCTCCAATATCGCCGCGTCCACCACCACGACCACCACGTCGGGCCGCTCCTTGATGATAAAGTCGCGGGCGATGACCTCCTCGGCCGAGTTGGCGGTCAGACTGTAGGTGCCGGGCAGGTCCACCAACTGGTAAGTGTGGCCGTTGTACGTAAAAGTGCCCTCTTTGCGCTCGACTGTCTTGCCAGGCCAGTTGCCCACGTGCTGATTGAGGCCAGTCAGGAGGTTAAAGAGCGTGGATTTGCCCACGTTGGGCTGCCCGGCCAGGGCGATGGTGAGAGTGTCCTCGCTCGTCATGCACGCCTCACTCTCACTTTGCTCGCCTCGCCGCGCCCCAGGGCCACGCGCGTATCGCGCAGGAACACGATTAGCGGGCCATGGCCAAAGTTCTGCATCATCTTTACCTCTGCCCCTGGCGTAAAGCCCAGTGCTGCCATGCGACCCAGCACCCCGCGCCCGCCGAGCAACTCGGCTACCACTCCCCGCTCACCGGCGTGCAGGGCACTCAAGGCCGTTACCTCGTTCTTTGACAACTGTGATGCGGGCATTGAGGCTGCCCAGTGAGTCTTTATATTTTTCATCGTTGTTTTGTCCTTTCTGCTTTGGTTTGACATTGGGCACAGTAGCCACTCAGGTGCAAGTGGGCATCGGTCACACGCACTCCTTCCCGCGTGCTCAACTCTTGCCCAATCTGTGCCACCAGGGGGGTGTCGAACTCGATCACTTGCCCGCAATCCAGGCAGACAAAGTGATAATGCGGGCCTTTGCGTACCGCCTCGTAATGACCGTGATCCTCGCCCAGGCGGTGCTCTTCCACTAGCCCCATCTCTTTGAGAACAGCCAGCGTACGGTAGACTGTCGCCAGACTGATGGTGGGGGCGCGGGCCTTTGCCTGGATGTAAACCTCCTCGGCTTCCAAGTGGCCCTCGTTTTCCTCCAGCACGCGCAGCACGATTCGGCGTTGGGAGGTCAGCCGCCGGCCCGCTGCTTGGAAGGCATCGCGCAAGTGATTTTTTGGTTCACTCATTTCCTTGCCCTTGTCTTTGCCTTTATTGCGAATTATTTGCATTAGCGATTATAAACCCTTTGTACTGTTTTTGCAAGTGACGTCTGGCATTCTCTCTTGTAGGTCGGATTGCCAATCCGAGTTACGCCCAACTTTTTTTGCAAAGATACGCGATTTGCCTCTGTTCCCACACCCTGGTATAATGCCTGTGTTCGAGTTGAGGAGTATGGCGTATGACAGAATGGAAGACAAACGTGAGGCTGGGTCTGAGCATTGGCATCGGCGTGATGGTCGTCATTGTCCTGATAGATGTTGGCCTGGTCTGGCTGGCGACTACTCGACCGCTTGCCATCGGGACGTTCATCGTTGGGCTGGCCGTACTGATCAGTCTGGGCTTGCTGGGATTGATCGGCTACTGGCTGTACGGTTTGGCCCACTCGGGATATTCTCTTGACCGTAACGTACTGATCGTTCACTGGGGGCCGACGGAGCAGACCATTCCTGCCGGACAGATTGAGCGCGTGTTTACAGGCGATGAGGTAGAGGGACGCATCCGATTCCACGGCGGGATGTGGCCCGGTTACTGCGCCGGCTATGGTGATGTCCCTGGCGCGGGGCCGACTCTCTTTTACGCCACCGTCCCGCCCCGGCGTCAAGTCTACGTCGTCACTCCTGGTCTCACTTACGGCATCTCTCCCGCCGACCGTGACGATTTCCTCGAAGCGTTGCACAAGCGGTTGCAGATGGGCCCCACCCAGATCGTGGAGCAGTCCTCCAAACGGCCGGGTTTCCTGGACTGGCCTTTTTGGCACAATTGGGTGGGACTGGCTTTACTGGCGATTGGTTTCCTGGCGCTTCTGGCTTTGATTGGCTATCTGTGCTTTCAATTTCCCGCGTTGCCCCGACTGGTGCCTCTGCACTTTGACGTGGCGGGCAGTCCCGACCGGCTAGGCCCGCGGGGTCAGATATTTGTTCTTCCCCTCATTGGTCTGTTGGCGTTGCTGCTCAACGGCGCGTTGGGCTGGCTGGTGTACCGCCGCGAACGGATGGCGGCCTATCTGCTGTGGGGTGGGGCGGTACTCGTCCAGGTGCTGGTGTGGACGGCGGCGATCGGGATTCTGAGGCACTTGTAACCGCACCGGCCTGAAGAACCGGTGTTGGGCTTTCCAGCGCTGTCTGATCACGGCAGCGCACACGTGATGTTCTCACTCAACCTCTTTGAACTCGTCGGTGGGTTTGTCTTTTCCATCATCGTCGGCATACTCGGCTACAGGCGTGGCGTGCTGAGTGGCAGTGGCGTCGTGGGCGCCCTCATCACCGGCACGCTCACTTTTGGGCTGGGAGGTTGGGAGTGGGGTGTTCTGCTCGTCGCCTTTTTCATCTCCTCCAGCGCGCTCTCGTTCTATCGCGCCCGCGACAAGCAAGAGTTGGCGGCCAAGTTCGCCAAGGGGCACCGGCGTGACCTGGGCCAGGCGCTGGCTAACGGAGGGGTGGCGGCCCTGTTGGCGGTGCTCTCTCAACTCGAGCCTGATCCGCTGTGGTTCTTTGCCTGTGCCGGCGCGATGGCGGCCGTCAACGCCGACACCTGGGCCACCGAATTGGGAGTGTTGAGCCCACAGCCACCGCGTC
>CAYQTW010000187.1:0-6839 GCA_964420485.1 uncultured Anaerolineales bacterium | reverse complement strand
GTTCTATTGGCTGAACATCCAGGCAATGGTCAAGCAGGCGTCGGTCTTGGCTTCGGTCATCTAGCAAGCATATAGGTCAGCGGTATCTTTTCAATAAAGTGGGGCAAGACCTCGATCACAAGCCTGTCATTCTGAACCGGAGCGCAGCGGAGGTGAAGAATCTCGCCTTGGATAGGCGGTTTGGGCACTGTAACGTGAGATTCTTCGCTTCACTGCGTTTCGCTCAGAATGACACCCCCAAATATTGAAAAGATACGGTCAGCGGATACATAACGGAAAGGACAAACGACAGGTGAATACTGAAAACAAGGACATTCGTTGGAAGCAGCGATTTGCCAATTTTGAACGGGCTGTATTACTTTTGGAACGCGCCTTGCAGATAGAAAATCCATCTGAGGTTGAAAGGGGCGGTTTGATCCAGTTTTACGAAATGTCCTTTGAACTGGCCTGGAAATTGATGAAAGATTACCTGGAGGAAGAAGGGTTTACTGTAAAATCTCCCCGACAGGCGATTAAACAGGCTTTTCAATCCGGGCTGCTTAAAGATGGACAGGTTTGGATAGACGCTTTGGGTGATAGAAATTTAACCGCTCACACCTACAATGAAAGCATCGCCTTGAAAGTTACGGCGCAAATTCGCACTCATTATTATCCCGCTTTGTATCAATTTTATGTTACGATGAAGGCAAAAGTGTGATGGCTTATGGGTTAACCGAAAGAGACCTTGCCTATATCTTATCGGCGCTCAGGCAATTTCCAAAAATTGAACAAGCCCTGATCTTTGGCTCGCGGGCTAAAGGGACTTGTAAAATAGGCTCCGATGTAGATTTAGCGATCAAGGGCAAAGCAATTACCTATCAAGATGTTACGCGCTTGAGCGACTTGCTCAATGAGCAGTTTCCCTTGCCCTATTTTTTTGACGTAGCGCATTATGAAAATATTGACAACCCGGCACTCATCGCGCATATTGATCGAGTGGGACAAATTGTTTATTCGTCCGATTGATTCGCCAGTTCATCCTGCGCCGCCCGGTGGAATGGCGATAACCGTTTCATCAAGCGGCGGCAGTTCAACGTCGTAACGAGCAAAGATGTGGCGGTACGCTTCGCAGCGGGCCAGTAACTCGTCGTGCCGGCCCTCGTCCACCAGTTCGCCCCGGCGCAAGACCAGGATGCGGTCGGCCCAGCGGATCTGCGAGAGGCGGTGGGTGATGATAAAGGTGGTGCGCCCCTGCTGCACGGCGCGCATCGCCCGCTGGATCTGGTCCTCGGTGGCGCTGTCTATCGCGCTCGTCGAGTCATCGAGGATCAGGATGCGCGGGTCGGCCAGGAAAGCGCGGGCGATGGCGATGCGCTGCCGCTGCCCGCCGGAGAGGGTCACGCCACGCTCGCCCACCTCCGATGCGTACCCCTCTGGAAAGCCGGTGATGAACTCGTGGGCCTGCGCTTGGCGAGCGCAGTGCTCGATCTCTTCCACGCTGGCTTCCTGCCCGGTACCAAAAGAAATGTTCTCGGCGATAGAGCGGGAAAAGAGAAAAATATCCTGCTCGATGGCCGAAATCTGCGAGCGCAGCGATTCCAGCCGCCAATCGCGCACGTCCACACCGTCCACCAGGATGCGCCCCCCGGTCACGTCATAGATGCGGTCAATCAGCCGTGTGAGTGTCGTCTTGCCAGAGCCGGTCTGCCCGACAATGGCGATGGTCTCGCCGGGGCGGGCGTGGAAACTGATGTTCTTGAGCACCGGCTTGTCATCGTAGCCGAAACTGACGTTCTCAAAGACGACCTCGCCCCGCACCGGTTGGGCCACGCCGGCCTCGTTCTCGTCCAGTTCGGTCTCGGCGTTGAGCACGTCCAGGATGCGTGCACCGCTGGACAATCCCATCTGCACCAGGGTGAACGTAAAGATCGAGAGAAAGGTGGGAAAGCGCAGCAGGCCGAGCAGGCCGACGTAGGCGACGACGTCGCCGGCGGTCAGCGCCCCATCCCGAAAGAGAAACAGCGCCTGCAGAATGCCGCCGGCGTAGGCAAAGGCGTAGACGAGGAAGGGGAGGTAGCGCGCCTGGATCTCGCCCCGCTGCACGAAAAAGTCGCGGTACTGGCGGGCGGTGGTGGCGAATTTTATCTGCTCCTGGATTTCCTGCGCGTTCGCTTTGACCACTTCGATGCCAGAGAGCGTCTCGGCCAAGCCAGCGTTCATATCGCCGAACTGTTGGCGCAGGGCATCGGAGACAGGGTCGAGTTCGCGGATGTAGCGGCGCAGCGTGACGGCAAAGAGCGCGACATAGACCAGCGGTACCAGCAACAGTTGGACCTGCAACGTGCCAATGGCGACGATAGGCACGACCAGCCCCATCAGCGACTCAAAGAGCAGGTTGACACCGGGGCTGAACATGAGGTTGAGTTGGCGCACGTCGTTGGTGGCGCGGGCCATCAGGTCGCCGACGCGCTGGCGGCTGTGAAAGGTGAGGCTCTTGCCCAGGAGGCTGACGTACAGTTCATCGCGCGCGTCCCGCTCCAATCGCTGGGCCAAGAATTCCGCCGCCACGTTGCGGGCCAGGCCGAGCAGCCCCTGGCCGAGGCGGGTGGCTATCACGCCCAGCGCGATCAAGAGCAGGGTGCGGGGGGCGGCTTCCAGACCAAACCATTCAAAGGGCGTTCCTTCGACTTTGCTCAGGACAGGCTCCTCAAGGGAGCCGAGAATACTGAGGACGCAGTCAAAAGCCCGTCCGGGCAGGACGCGGGACCAGGCCATCAGCGCACTGGCCAGGACACCGGTCAGCGCCATCCCCAGCGGAAGAAGTGGGTAGCGCCGGACGTGCGAAAGGATCCAGCGCATAGGGCTGGTGCGGTTATAACAATATTCGGTGATGGGGGTGAATTCTCGTTTAGTCAGGGTGGCCTCCTGGACGAGCCGTTGCCTGCGGTAGGGGCGCGGTTACCGCGCCTCTACCGATTCGTTTTCATCACTCCGCCTCCTCATTTCTTTCTCCCTCCACCTCCCCGGTCGGATCAGAAAACGTATATGCCTCGCAGAAAAAGCCGCGCAGTCGCACCGCCGGATCACGATCCTTCCGGCCATCGAGCAACTGCTCGCCAAATTCAATACTGATGGTGGACACACTGTCCGAGTAGTTCGGGTCATACAAATAGATCGTACAGACTCAGTTCTACCAATCCTACAGCGCCGCCCTCGCCGCCCGCGCGACGGGATAAAGACTGATAGCAGTCGCTTGCTCCTCGGCCTGGCGCAACCGGGCCCGCCCCTCCTCGACACGGCCCGCGGCCAGCAGCAGCCGGCCGTACTCTAACGACACGCGGGCCATCTCTAGCCGGTCGTCCAGTTCACGGGCCAGCGCCAGCCCGCGTTCAAAGGCGGCCTCCCCGGCCTCCCAGTCCTCCCGCGTCCGCTCGATCATCCCCTGGGCGCACCAGCCGGCCGCCAACGCGCCTCGCTCCCCCCGCTCCTCCGCCAGAGCACGGGCCGCAAAAGCCCACTTCTGCGCCCGCTCCAGATCGCCCCGCCGCACCCACGCCGTCGCCAAACGAGCGCGGATTTTGGCGGTAAATATCTGCTGTGTCCCGGTGCGCGACTCGGCCTCAGCCAATGTCCAGTGCGCGATGGCCTCTTCCCAGTCCCCGCGCCCGTAGGCCGTATCCCCCGCTTCCAGATCGAGCGACACTTTGTGGTAGGGATGGGGATACTGTGCTAAAAGATGCAGCCCCCCGTCTAGCATCTGCTCGGCCGTGTCCCAATCGCCGACGTGGTTATAGATGCCCGCCAGCGTCGAGGCCAGGATCACCTGCTCGCTGACGATCCCCGCCTGCCGTGCCAGGGCCAGCCCAGCTTCGCCAGCCTCGATGGCCGCCTCCAGGTCTCCAATGTTCTGGGCGAAACAGGCCTGGTTGTTGAGCGCGATGATTCGACGCTCCACCGAAGCGTCTGTCTGCTCGTGTAGCCGGATGACCGACGCCCCGGCCTCGAACGCCTCGCGCCTTTTCCCCTGGCTGTGGTAACAGAGGGAGAGTTGGTTGTAGCACTTGCGCAGTCCATCGAGGTCGTTCGTCTCCTCAGCCAAGGCCATAGCGTGCCGCAATGCTTTTTCGGCCTCCGCATAGTTCCCCCGGCCGCGATGGAAATCGGCCACGTTGACGTAACCAACGATGACCTGATGGTGCGCGCCGGCCCGGCCACGGACGTACTCGAGCCCGCGCAAGGTGTACTGGAACGCCCCGTCCAGGTCGTGAACGCGCAGACGGCCGGCAATCTCGAAGCAGGCATCGGCGGCGTGGATGGCGTCGCCCACCTGTTCGTACAACGAGAGCGCCTGTTGGAAATACTCCTGCGCCTGGTCGTACCGTCCAGTAGCAAAGTGTACCCCCCGTGCCAGACACATCAGCACGCCGGCCGCGCGCTCCGGCTCCCGCTCCCTGTCCAGCAGGCTCAGGGCCCGCTCGTAATAAGTGACTGCCTCGGTGATGGCATGGATATGCACAGCATGATCGGCGGCCAGCAGCAAATAGTGCAGTTCGCGCTGCCGCTGTTCCGTCCGGCCATAGTGATAGGCCAGGAGCGAATAGTATGGCTCCAGATTGTCCGCGTACCGGTGCTCGTACCAGCGGGCGACCGCCGCGTGCAACAGATGCCGTTGGGCAAAGGTCAGGCTCTCGTAGACGACCTCCTGGGTGATGATGTGCTTGAAAATGTACTCCAGTTCCGGCGTCAGCCGCTCCAGCAGCGTCAGGCCCAGCCGCTCCGACGTGTCCAGGTGAGCCTGCAGCTCGGCGTCCTCGATCGGCGCCGGGTAGACGCCTGCCAACACCCGGTAGGGGAACAACCGCCCAATGACACTGGCGACCTTGAGGGTCAGTCTATTCCCCTCCTCCAACTGGTCCATGCGCGCTTGCACCACCCCCTGCACCGTATCCGGGAAACCGATTCCGGCGGCCCGCTGCCGATCAAAGATGATGGCGTCCCCTGCGGAGCGGATGCAACCCACGTCCTGGAACATGCAGACCATCTCTTCAATAAAGAACGGGTGGCCCTGGGTGCGCTCGAACACCAGGTTGACCAATTCGTCCGGCACGCGGGCGCCGCCCAGTTGGTTTCGCACCAGGGCGCGGCTGGCCTCCGCCGTCAACTCGCCCAGCGCGATAGAGGTGTGATATGGGAGTTGCCGCATCGTCTGCCAGGGAGTGGGGACGAGAAAGGGCAGTGGACGGTGGACGAGGATGAGCAACAGCCGGCTCCGGCGCAGGTCGCTGGCCAGGAAGGCGGCCAGTTGGAGCGACAGGTCGTCGGCCCAGTGGGCGTCTTCGATCAGCACCAGCGTGGGGGCTTGGGTCGCTCCGGCCTGCAACAGCGCCTGGATGGTGGCAAAGGTGTTGTCTCGACGGGCCCGGCCCTGTAACCCGCGCGTCAGGTCGTTGTCCGGCACGTCCAACCCCATCATCTCGGCCAGTAGCGGCAGGCGGAGGGACCAATAGTGTATCTGGCCCTCCGGGGCGGGAAGATCGGCCAACGCCTGGGCAATGTGCTCGATCTGCGTGGCGCGGGCCTCGTCGCCCGTCAGTCCGCAGTGAGTGGCGACGATCCAGCGCCACGGCAGGTAGGGGGTCTCCTGGACGAAAGGGAGACCGGCGCCGCCGGTGACAATCCCGCCTCGCGCCGTCCAGCGGTGGAGCAGTTCAGAGACCAGGCGGGTTTTGCCGATGCCGGCCTCGCCACTGACCGTCAGCACCTGGCCGTGCCCGGCCCAGGCCAGTTCCATCAGCGCTTCGATGGTCTCCAATTCCCGCTCGCGCCCGATCAACCTCTGCCGGCGGTCGAGGTATTGGCCACCGATCTTTGTCGGGCGGCAGGTGGACAGCACGGTGTACAGCGGAACCGGCTCGCTCTTGCCGCGCACCTGCACGCTCCCCAGGTCGCGGAAAGTGAAATGACCGGTCGTGACGTTGCGCACGCGGGCGCTGACAATGATCTGCCCCGGTTGGGCCATCTCCATCAGCCGGCTGGCCAGGTTGATCTCGTCGCCGATCAGCGTGTAGGCGTGCCGGTCGGGGGTACCCACGGTGCCGACGAACAAGCGCCCACGGGTGATGCCAATGCGTGGGCGCAGGCGGGGGGAGATGGAAACGGCCGCCTCGCGCAGCGCCAGTGCGCAGGCCACTGCCCGCCGCTCGTCATCCTCGTGGGCCAGCGGTGCGCCGAACTGGACGAGCAACACGTTCTTCCCGCTGCCCACCTCGACGTTGCTCAACCAGCCCCCAAAGCGGCCGGCGTGCGCCTGGGCTGCCTGTATCCAGGTGTTCAGCCAGACGCCGAAATCACTCTCACCCGGGGGGCGCTCACATCCCACGAACACGGGCACCACCGGCCGGAACTCGGCCACGAACTCTTCCGGGCCGGCGCGTTCCCGGCTGACCAGCACGGGGTGGATAAAGGGAAGCAAAAGGGTATCGTCCACGATGGGCGGACGAGGAGAAACGGGGCGTACCGGGACGTTGAGGTGAGAGAGGTTCCCACCTGCGCCGGCGGTGATGGCCTCTCCGAGCATCTCTAGCACCGGCGGGTGGAGGTGTACCTGGTTAGGGGGGGCAGAGGTCTCCGCCTGGCTCGCCCCGCGCAGGGCGGGTCCGGTGAGCGCCCACAACTGCCGCGTAGCGCCACCGAGGATCAAGGCCACAACCAGCCCATAACCTACCCCTATCCGCACTGCCAGGGGCACCGAGCCGCCGGGTGTGTCCACCTGCCTCAGACGGCACAAGGCAGCCTGCATCTCTAGCGTGGCCGCGCAGGCCCGCAGGGCAGCCCGCCTCCGTGCCTCCGCCCCCCCCACT
>CAYQTW010000186.1:3296-6898 GCA_964420485.1 uncultured Anaerolineales bacterium | reverse complement strand
TTCCGGCGTTGCTTCCGATCGTGCTCTGTTCGCATAATCTCCTCCTAAATTCTTAACCTCAACCTTAACCTCAATCCTACGGATACACTCGCTTCAGCATGCGCGGGAACGCAATCGTCTCTCGCAGGTGGTCCAAACCACAGATCCAGGTCACGGTGCGCTCGACCCCCAGCCCGAAACCGGAGTGGGGGACGGACCCATACCGCCGCAGATCAATGTACCACTCGAACGCCCCCTGGGGCAGGCCCCACTCCTTTAGCCGCTGGAGCAGCAGGTCGAGGTCAGAGATACGCTCCGACCCACCGGTGATCTCCCCATATCCCTCCGGTGCCAGCAGATCTGTGCTCTTGGAGACCTCCGGCCGGCCGGGCCAGGGTTCCATGTAAAATGCCTTGGCCTGCGTCGGGTAGCCGTAGACAAAGACGGGTTTCTCGAACCGTTTGGTCAATTCCGTCTCGTGCGGGCTGCCAAAGTCATCCCCCCATTCGATTGCCAGGAGGGCCTTTCCTGTTTCGTCGTCAGTCCCCTCCCGAATCTCTGCCAGCATCTCTAGCCCCTCGTCGTAGGAAATGCGGGGGAAGGGCGGTGTCACCTTTTCCAGGTATCTGGTATCTCGCTCCAGCAACGCCAATTCGTGCGCCCGCTCGCGCAGGCAGGTCTGGACGATGTAGGAAACGAACTGCTCCTCAATCTCCATCAACTGGTCGAGATCGCAAAAGGCAGCCTCCGGCTCCACCATCCAGAACTCGGTCAGGTGGCGGCGGGTCTTTGATTTTTCGGCGCGGAAGGTGGGGCCAAAGCAGTAGACGCGCCCAAAGGCATAGATGTTGGCCTCGTTGTACAGTTGCCCCGACTGGGCCAGGTAGGCCGACTCGCCAAAATAATCGGTCTCAAAGAGGGTGGACGTGCCCTCGCAGGCGGCCGGCGTGAGGATGGGAGTGTCCATGTTGACAAAGCCGTGATCGTCGAGCCAATCGCGGATGGCGCGGATGATGGTGGCCCGCACCCGCAACACGGCCCATTGCCGCTGCGAACGAATCCACAGGTGGCGGTGGTCCATCAGGAACTCGACCCCGTGCTCTTTGGGTTGAATGGGATAGCCCTGGGCCACCTGTGGCACCTGCAAATCAGTGACGCCCAGTTCGTAGCCGCCGGGGATGCCCGGTGCACGCTCGTCCTGGCGGACGATGCCGGTGACGATGAGCGACGATTCCTGGGTCAAACTGCGGGCCGCCTCAAAGACCTCTGGGCTGACTTCTTTCTTAAAGACGACGCACTGGGTCAGGCCGGTACCATCGCGCACCTGAAGGAACTGGAGTTTCCCCTTGCCGGTGCGATTGTAGAGCCAGCCTTGCAGCGCGACTTTTTCTCCCACGTGCTGGGCAATGTCCTGGATGCAAATTGTCTCGGTCATAGTGGATTCTCCTCTCGTGGTGCTGGAAAGGAATTGTACCGCAGAATAATGGAAGAAGCAAATGACAAACTCTGGCACAGGAGCCGGCTGGCGTCGCCGTGGAGAGCGAACCGGGGTACTACTGAACCTTGGTCGCGGTGCAAGGGTTGTAGTCGTAGCCTAATATCACCCGATAGTCCACCGCGCTGTCCTCCGTCGGCTGGGAGATGACGTCGCTATCCTGACGCTTGTAGAGGTTCATCAGCCGGGAGACGGCTGAGCCTTTGGTGGTGGTGGTAAAATCCACGATCTGCGTGCGCGGATATGCCCCGTCGGCCGGCCCGACGCTCACGACCTCAAAGCCCTCCCAGCGCAGCCTTTCGGCCGCCACGTGGCCCAATCCCTCGTAGGGAGTCGCGTTCCACACTTCGACCCGGAAAGCGCGTTGCTGGGCGCGGGTAGTAGCAGGTGGGGCCAGCGCTTCGCTGACCAGGGCCGGCAGGGCCTCATAGTTGGGCACCAACACGTAAGCCCCATTCGGCGCCGTCCACGACTGTACGACGCCCTTTCCCACGAAACTACTTCTTACATTCGTCATATCCAGGCGCGAACCGATGGTTCCCAGATAGAGCAATTCGTCCAGCCCCAGGTCGGTGGAGATGGTTTCCTTGAACACACCCCACAGTTCGGGGATCCTGGGAACGACGTCTAGCGTCAGGGCTTGATGATACATACCCCGAATGACCTGCTGCTGGCGGCGGTTGCGGTCAAAGTCGCTGGTGCTCCAGCGGGAGCGGGAGTACCAGAGCGCGTGCTGGCCGTCGAGGTGGTGGATACCCGGCAGCCAGTCCACATCGGTCTGACCGGTGGGCGAGGCGGGGTCAGGGAAAGTATCGGACAGGGGACATTCCACGGCCACGTCCACGCCTCCCATCGCGTCCACGATCTGGACAAAGGCGTCAAAGCCGACTCGCGCATAGTAGTGCGTGCGCACGCCGAGATTGTACTCGATGGTGGCTCTGAGCAGCCCAGGGCCAGCGCCGGGGTAGCCATTACGCTCCCCGTAACTGTAGGCAGTGTTGATTTTGTTAAAGCCGTGGCTGGGAATCCAGGCATAAAAGTCGCGGGGGATGGAGAGGAGCGAGACCGATGGATAGTCGGGGTTGATGCTGACAATGATGATGACGTCGGTGCACCCCCCGTTCTTGGTAGAAGGCTGATCTGAACCCAGCAGGAGAATATTGATTACGTTACCGGGCTGCTCCACCAGCGGCATTGGCGCTGGGATGGGCAACGGCTGGGGCGTAGAATTGGTAGTGGTCAGGATGATAGGCGGATCAGGCAACACGATGGCCCCATTGGGTGTGGGGCTGGGCGTGAAAGAGGGTATAGGAGTGAAGGTGGGCACAGCCGTAGGGATGATGGTGGGTGTGGGAACGTGGGTAGGCACGGGCGTGCTGGTGGGTACAGGAGTGTGAGGATTATTGGACACGAGGGGAGAAGCAACAGTGGGAGGAGTCGTGACAAGTGCCTGGGCGACTTGCGGGGCACTGGTGATGGCCCAACGACTGACTACAATCACCAGTGCTATAATGACGACCAAGGTTAGTCCTTCCAAAGCACGATGCAGGAAACGTTGCATGTTGTCCGTGTGTTTTCCCTCCGGTCTATCCAGACACAGTTGACGTATTATACCACAAGAATCAGCCGTTACCAGCAATGGGACAATGAAGCAATGATCGCTAGTCGCCAACTGCTAAGGAGTAGACGTAGATGTGGGTGTGGGCGTGGAAGGCTCTGTTGGAGTGGGTGTCGCGCTGGGGGCCGGTGTGTGCGTGGGTGTAGGAGACTCCGTTGGGACAGGTGTCGCGCTGGGGGTCAGTGTGAAGGTGGGCGTCAGAGTGGGACTGGGGGATCCGGTGGGTGTAGGAGTATAGATTGGAGTATGAGTAGCGGTGCTCGTCAGAGTAGATGTGGCCGTGGGAGTAGGGGTGAAGGTAGAAAACTCTGTGGGTGTAAAGGTTGGCGTAAGAGTAGACGTCTGGGTCTCGGTGGGTGTGGGTGTGTGGGTGGGGTGAAGTGGCACAGAGCGAACACGAGAGTCGCTCCTACATTTTCATCTTCTTGTGGTGCCGCCATGCGGCGGCATGGATAGCTCCCTTGAAAATAGCGGCTGCTGGGCGGATACGAGATTCGCCCCTACTGGCTG
>CAYQTW010000186.1:0-3286 GCA_964420485.1 uncultured Anaerolineales bacterium | reverse complement strand
GTATGTGGAATGGCCGTGGGTGGTAGTGGCGGAAGAAAGAGCGCTTGCCCGGCGTCAATCTGGTACCCATCCAGACAATTTGCTCGCCGGATGGCCTCGACGCTCGCACCGGAGCGGCGCGACAGAGAATAGAGGGTATCACCAGGCTGCACAATGTACACCACCCAACCGATGGGCGGGCCACAGGGAGAAGGCCGTGGAGTGGGACTGGCGTAACCAGGTGTCAGTGACGCCTGCAGGGTGGAAGACGCGGAAGGGATAGGTGTCTGCGAGACAGTCGTTTCTGTAGCAGATGGCGGAGGCGAGAGCAACGCCGTGGGAAAAGATGAAGGAGCGATCGTGGGCAGAAACAACGTAGGGGATGGTGAGAGTGCCGCAATCGCCCCGGTAGGAGACGGACGCGCACTCGATGCGTCGAGTTGACTCAGCAAGAAACCACCCATCAGGAGACCTATGCTGACCAACGTGACAGCGAGGCCCCCCAGCAGTTGCTTTATGCCAGGGGGCCGCCCTGGAGTGGAACCCTGCTCGCTCATCGCTTCTCCTCCGTCTCCCCGCCCTGTGAGGGAGCGCCGCTGAGAAGATGATCATCCCCGGATGACAGCGGCAGGATGAAACTGAACGTACTCCCCACTCCCATTTCGCTTTCCATCCACAAGCGCCCTCCGTGCACTTGGACCAGCGTTTTGGCGATAGACAGGCCAATTCCCGTCTCACCCAGGCCGGCGATGGGGGGGCTATCGGCCTGGTGGAGGCGCTGAAAGACCCGTGATTGGTCCTCCGGGGCTATGCCTCCCCCCGTATCGGTCACAGACACGAGCAGGTAGGCCGGCATGTTCCCAATCCGGTCATCACGCTCCTCCACCCGGGCGCGAACCAAGATTTCGGTGCCCGGCTCTGAGCACTGACAGGCGTTAGATAGAAGGCTCAGTATGATCTGGTGGAGGCTATCTTGATCCGCGTGTACCGCCGGCAGTTCGGGTGGTATATCGAATTGCACTGCCAGTTTGCGCTCGCTGAACTGGGCAGATAGCGACGTGAGCGCATCCTCGATGACATTGACGACATCAACCAGTTCCGGCGAAAGCGAATCTCGCCCGGCATCTACAGTGGCGACATCAAGCAAATCGTTGAGCAGCCCGCTCATGCGCTCGACGTTAGCCTTGACCTGCTGAAGAGACTGGCGTTGCTTCTCGCCGATGATGCCCACAGCCTCGTCCAGCAACAGGTCTATATGATCGGTGATGGAGGTCATTGGGATGCCGAGTTCGTGGATCAATGCGACTATCATCTCGCTTTGACCAGCAGACAGCGCGGCTTGTGTCTGGGTCAGTTGCATCTGCGAATCGGCCTGCGAGCGGGCGAGTTGCTCTGCTTTCTCTTGCCACTCGGTCAACTCGGCTTCCAACGCGGCGCGAGCCTCGGCCAACTCGCGTACCTCCTCCTCCCAGATAGCGGTGGCGGCTGCAGCCTGGCTCTGTGTTGCGGCTTCCTGCTCTCGCAGGCGTAGTTTGGTAGCCAGTTCCTCAGATCGCTGCTGTTGATATTCCAGTTCGGCCTCCAACTCGGCCGCTCGCTGTGCCAGGCGAGGCGCTTCGCTGAGGACCTTTTGCAACTCGGCGCTATGGTCAGTGGCCTCCCGGCGACGGGCGTTGGTCAACGACACCGCCACTGCTGCGCCCGTGGCCTGGACGATCTGTTCGTCGCGCGCCGTCCAACGCCGTTGGGAAGCCGGGTTCCCGACCAGCATAACGCCCAGCATATCTTTTCCACTGATGAGAGGCTGCACCAGCAAGGGGCCTGATTGCTCAAAGCCCAGGTTGTGGTACAGGGCAGCGATCGTAGGGTCCTTGCGCGGAGCATACGCGCTCTGCAGGCTGCCGGTCTGAAGAACGGTAGCCAGCAAGGGGTAGCCAGATGCGAGCAGCGTCGGTTCTTGATGCGCCAGCATTACGCCGGTCGGAGGGTGAAGGGCGACGATGCGTATGCCCTTGGCCGGCTCGGGCAGCGGAAAGCCAATGGCGACCATGTCGGCTCCCAACGCGCGGGCGATGGCCGAGGCGACCAATCCCAGGGGCACCTCGACATCGCGAGCCGCCTCAATGCGCTGGGTGGCCTCGAGAATACTGATCAATTCCAAGGCAGTATCCCCACCGGCGGCCGGGGAGGCCCTCAGCGCGTGGCGATACACCAGGCCCGCCAATAGAGGCAGGGTAGCCAGGTTGGTCAGTCGCACCCACCCGGCGATGTTAGAATCGGGAATTGGAACTGCGAACTGCAAGACTTGACCGGCGAGCCAAAGAGCAAACAGGCAGGTGATCAGGCCCCAATCGTCCCCACGCCACACCACACCGGCGATGAGAGCCAGCGCGAGAACCGCTATCGTAGAGAACTCCCATACCGTCCCTTGCCAATAACTGTTGTAAGCGATAGAGTGGGCCTCGGCCTGGGGCCAGAGAACGGCGCAAGCCACGTAGGCGCCCGCGACCATCAGGAGAGCGAGCAGCAACAGTGCTGTGCCCGGACGCGGGTATTGCCCCAGGATCGGCAAGACAGCCCAGGCAACCAGTAACAACGTGGCGAGACTGAGGAAACGCTCAAGCGGGGGCAAGATGACGTTGGCCGACAGCACGCCGACGCGGTCGAGCGCGGCGATGAACATCAGCAGTACACACGCCAGAAAAAAGCCTATCCCGACCACCAGCAGCCGGATGGCGGTGGGATCACGGCGGTGGCGATTCCAGTGCCCGAACGCTATTCCCAGGATGAGTTGAATAGCGAACAAGGTTACCATATAGTAGACCAGATCGCCAGGCGGGACAGTGATTACTTGAATAAAGTTTCGCAGAAACGCCATTGGCTTGAATTGTTCGTTGCTCGACTCTCGCGGTGGGCAGCAAACCTCGTATGGCCTGATTGTACACCAAACTCGGTGGGCAGTCAAACGGGCGCATTAGGTCGTGTAAAATGTTACCGATGGAAAAGATCGCCATCTCTGGTGATGATGATCAACCGGCATTGGTCATTGTTCATTTCCTACAGTCCTTCTTTAGCAACCAACTCCCGCCCCAAATCAATCAACTCCTGGATGGTGACAATGAACTCTTCGGCGGCCTCGACGCTGGGAGGCAGGGCTTCTTCTTCGTCATCGGCCGGCGGGGCGGTGAGGGCGCGGACGCGGTCCACGCGGGCGGCCAGGTCGGTGGGGACGCGGCCCGGGGCGACCAGTTCCGCTTCCACCAGGCGCGGGGATGGGAGCTTTTCGCCCGGCGCTTTGTCTTTGACC
>CAYQTW010000185.1:0-6948 GCA_964420485.1 uncultured Anaerolineales bacterium | reverse complement strand
CTTGCCCACAAGGGCGACCGCAAGGGTTCGCCCCTACCTATTGAGAAGATACGACAAAAAGCCCCTGGTCTGTTTCGAGGCCAGGGGCTTTTTTGTTTTACCTGGTTATTTGCTCAGAATGACCAATCTACCGATTTCCCAATCTACCAACCTACGGTGCGTAGCGGAATGGGTGCCGGGCTGCCGCTTTCTCATTGATCAATTCCTCCACCGTGGGGCGGCCCTCTAGTGCCTTGCGGATGGCGTGGCGCGTTGCCTTGTAGTTGTTGAACTCGACCCGCTTGGCGATGGAGGCGGCCGGATGCACAAAGACGTTAGCGATGAGCACCACGTCATCCAGAATCCCCTCAGGCAAAAAGCCATCCTCGATGCTCAGCCGGATGGCCAGATTGACCCCCTCAGCAGCGTGCTCGTAGAAGAGACGACGCTGCTTGGCTGTGTGGATGGTGATGGTCGGTACCAACAGCGTGCGCGGCCGCTCGTTGATGATGCGCAGCCCTCGCTCCTCTCCCCATCCTTCCATCGAGCGCTCGATGGCCCGCCCCACCGGCCCGTCCTTCAGGCCCAGGAGCAGGTCCACGTGCGCCAGTTCCTGGAACGGCGGGCCGGCAAAGCCCTCGCCCACCTTCATCGTGAAGCCGGAGATGGTGCGCCCCGTCTGTGGCGTGGCCGCGATTTGAGTCTCCACCTGCTTGTCGCCCAGGTCGTAGAGCACATTGGCCGGGGCGATCTTGCCCAGCCCCTCCAGTTGCAGGCGCAACTCGCCATAGTCCTCCCGCCTGAAGCCGCCGCCGGGCATTACGGGGTGGCGCGAGTCGCCGATAGGCAGCCCCATCATGCGCAGCCCCTCTTTGACCGCCTGGGTGGAACTGCAACGCACGACGATGCGCACGAGTTTCTGTACTTTTTGCTGCCACTCCTGCGCCGTCGCCAGGTCGCCCTCCAGCGTGGCGCGGTAGACCCGCTGCCACACGTCGGGGATTAGATTGGCGCTGGCCAGGATGGCCCCGTCGGCGCCCGCCGCTAACGCCGCCTGTACCACCTCGTCGTGGCCGACAAAGATGGACACTTTTCCCTTTACCTTTTCGAACATGGCTTCCATAAAGGGCATGTCGCCAGAGGAATCCTTGATCCCGATGGCGTTGTCGAGGTCGAGTGCCATGCCCTCGGCAGTCCACCACTTGAAGTGGGTGCCGGAGCACTGTGGGATGTTGTAGAGGATAAAAGGCAACCCCACCTTGTCCACCGCCCGAAAGTGGTCGTAGACCTCGTTAAAGGTGGGCTTGAGGAAATAGGGGGCGACGACCAGCGCGCCGCTCACGCCAGCATCCCGGCTCCACTCTGTCAGCGCCACCGTCTCGCGGGTAGATTGGCAGCCGGTTCCGGCCACCACCGGCACGCGCCCGTCCACCTCGTCCAGGCAGATCTCGACGGCCCGCTTGCGCTCCTCCAGCGTCATGTACGAGAACTCGCCGGTCGTGCCGCAGGGCACCACGCCGTTCACGTGCGGTAGGACGAAACGAATCAGTTCGCGGTAGGCCGCCTCGTCCAGTTTGTCATCCGCGGTGAACGGCTTGCCCTGAGCCCCGCCGAAGGGCGTCACCAGCGCGGGGAAAATCCCTTTGAACCAGTCGGTTTTGTATCCCATGATGTTCCTCCTATGCAAACGTTTGCGCCAGCGCCAGTGTAGCAGCGGCGTGGACGGATTGGTAAAGCGCGTGGCGGTCCAACGCGCGGGGGTGTACTGTCGCCAGCGCGACCATCACCTCGCCGTCAACCGCCGTGGGCGGGATATGCCCTTCTTCCAGCGCGTCCACGATAGCCCGCGCCAGCGCCAACTGCGTGGGGCCGTAGATCATGTTGGCCTGACGCAGGTTCTTTTGCGGCAATGCCGGCAGGAGCAGGGTGGACGGGCGCACGGTGAGCGCCGGTTCCAGGATGGTCGTCAGTGCCTCGCGCCCGTGTAGCGGGTAGGTCAGTTGCAGCGCGTAGGCATCGCCCAGCGGCGTCTGCTTGCCCCCGGCGATGAGATCAATCTGCACCTTGTTCAGCCCCTCGCCGGCCGTCCCGCTGCCGATGCGCATGTCGTGTGAAGCGATGATCTCTGGCGTGATCTCTAAATCGTCAAAGCGTTCTGCCAGCGGGCCGTTGGGATACTCGAAGGCTGCCTCCTCGACCGGTATCTTGGCCAACTTTTCCAGTTCGAGCCGGATCTCGGCGCGGGTCTCGTGGATCAGTGCCCCGCCGACCGGTTTGAGCGGCTTGCGCGGCGGCCCCATATCTAGCCCCATCATCTTGAGCGCGGCCTTTACTGCCACGCCTCCGCCGTAGCGACAAAAGATGCGCGACAGTTTCTGCACGCTGCGCTGTAGGGCACGGGCCTCTTCCACTTGCCCCTCGGCGACCAGGCGAAAGACCTCTTGCCACACATCGGGGTAGACCTGGGCGCTGGCCAGGATCATGCCGCTCACGCCGCCGGCCAGCGCGGGCAGCACGACCTCGTCGTGGCCGATAAAGATGTTTATGCGGTCACTTACGAACTCTAGTAACTCCATCGTATAGGTCAGGTTGCCGGAAGAGTCCTTGAGACCGATGACATTGGGCAGGTCGGCCAGGTCTTCGACGACGGTGCGCGGCAGGTAGGCATCCATCACCTGGGGGATGTTGTACAGGATGATGGGCAGGTCAACGCCGGTGGCGATGTCGTAAAAGTGCTGGTAGACGCCCTTGTCGGAAGGGTGCAAAAAGTAGGGGGTGACGATCAGCGCCGCCGCTGCGCCCGCTTCTTGAGCGTCGCGGACCAGCGTGAGCGCTTCCTGGGTGGACGAGGCGCCGCATCCGGCGATAACTGGCTTGCCGCCTGCCTCCTCCACGCCGATGACGACGAGCCGCCGCTGCTCCTCGCGGGTGAGGTAGGGGAACTCGCCCGTCGTGCCGCTGGTGACGAGGCCGTTCACGTCCGGCAGGCACGAGCGAATGAGGCGGCGGTAGGCTTGCTCGTCCACTTCTTCCGTCTTTTTGACGAAGGGAGTGACGAGGGCGGGGAATACCCCTTCAAACCATGGAACTTTCATAGGTGACCTCCTTGTGTATTGCGTAAACTCACGTTTCACGTTTTCACGTTTCACGTAACGTTAGCATAAAAACGTCAAATTGGCAAATGGCTTCATTGTGCATTTGCGCAAGCGGGGCTGTTGGGCTATAATCAGGGCTGGATTTGCCACCAACCGAAAGGGATTGAATGTCTCTACAGCAACTTGAATTCCCAACTATCCATTGGGCATTCTCCGGCCCGCCTGTCAACTACGAGGCGGTGATCGGGTTCAGTGGCAGCAATCAATAAGCCAAGTTATTCAGACGGCTATTGAACAAGTCAAAGCAGCTCGTAAAGATTAGACTGTTAAAGAGCTATTGGCCATCAGAGGTAGCCAAATGTACAAGTCTGTTGAATGGATTTATAAGAACCATGTCTGCCGCATGGAACCCGATTTTGAATACGACAATATAAAGATTTACCATTTCGTCGTGGCACCTGACGGCGAGGAGCTTTGGGCAGATATAAGCCCGTATCTGTATGACAAAGAAGCGGTCGAGTTATGGATTGACGCTGGATATCCTACACGGATAGCAAACGGCCAGCTAAGGAAGTACCAAATCATTTCTTTGATCGGGGATAAAGAAAAAAGACAGACAAAAGCGCAATCGCGAAAGCACGGATAGCGAGGTCACAAGTATGGCAAAAACCAATATAGATATGATTGCTGCACTCCTTGGTGCGTCACGGGAAGAGGCAATTGAATTCTACCAAGAAGTAAAGTCTAAACTTGGTTCTTCAGCAAGCACCTACGAAGTAACGCGCACGCTCAGACAATTGCCACCCCAACAGCGCAAAGTACAAAAAGTCATCATTGCACTGCGCGAACATAGAGACGGGCACAAACGTGACGATACCGAGGATCATCCATCGCCACCATACCCCGAACCGGCACAACCGCCCCTGGCTCAATCGAGTTGGTGGTATGTTCGAACGCGTGAAGATACCGCTGAACAAGGCAAGGGATATTCCCCCGGTGATGCCGTTGAGACTCGTGTCGTGGGTGTAACCTTTGAAGGGCGACAAGCAATAGTTGCCCATCTCTCAGTCAAGGAACGTGTATGGCTGCGCCGCGAACCCCACAATCCACACGACAGAAACGCGATTCGGGTCGAGCGGCAGAACGGGCAACAGATAGGTTACATCAGCCGTGACATCGCGGCGATCCTAGCATCCCATTTCGACAACTACGGAAAGCCCGTGCTGGCAGTCGTCACTGCGTTAACAGGTGAAGAGCGGCCATATTCGAACCGTGGAGTCCGAATCAGGTTCGATGTTCCTGAGCCGTCTCCTCCCGTTGACGATCTCGGTGACATCCATTTTTAGCGGGAGATGCCCATGTCCAGCATTAAACTCACCTCAGAGCAAGAGGCCGTCATTCACCATCCTTTCGAGAGACATGCGCGGGTTCTGGCAGTTGCTGGTTCTGGCAAGACCATTACAATGGCTTACCGCATCAAGCATCTCGTCATGGAGCGGAACGTCAGTCCGAAGAGCATCCGCGTTCTGATGTTCAACCGCCTAGCTCGGAAGCAGTTTCAAGAACAACTCGCAGAAGCTGGGATCCCTTTTGCCCACCAACCTCAAGTTCACACCTTCCATTCATTCTGTTATCACTTCATCAAAGAGATGAAGAAGGCAGGTCTGCTTCCTGCCACGATGGATTTCTGGCTAGGAGGGAGAGCTGAACTAATCTGGCTGTACATAAGTAAGGCCATAGGCAACCTCGAACGTCGCAAGGTAATCCCACGCGACAAGGTTGATCCGGGTGAGGTATTGGAAGCCATTCAGCTTTGGAAAGGGTCGTTGATCCCGCCCCCGCGCGCCGGCTATCGTGGCACCCCCCACATCCCACTTGCCTATGACGAGTTTGAGAAACTCCGCATGCGAGAGAACGCGCTGACTTATGACGATTTCATTCCACTGGCCGTGGAAATCTTGGAAGCGGAGCAATCGATCAATCGGCAATGGTGCAACCAATCCGACCATGTGATTGTAGACGAGTACCAAGACGTGAACTATGGTCAGCAACGCTTAATTGAACTGCTCGCAGGTCAACGTGCAGATGTAATGGTAGTAGGTGATGACGACCAAACTATCTACGAGTGGCGAGGTGCACGACCTACTTATATCATTCGAGAGTTCCAGACCGTCTTTGCGAACAAACCACATGTTGCTTATACTTTGTCCCGCTCGTTTCGCTTCGGCCCGGTAATTGCCCAGTGTGCCTACAACGTAATATCATTCAACACCACCAGAGTTGAGAAACCTCTGGTCGCCCATTTCGCCGACCGTCCGGCCCAGATTCACGTTGTGGAGGACTCTTCTGAACAGTCAACCGACGTGAACAAAGAGCTGGCAGACCAGGTGGTTGCCCTCGTCAAGGGCGAAGGCGTTAAGCCAGAGGAGATCAGAGTGCTTGTACGAATGTTCGCTCAATTGAGTGGCCTCGAGGCCGAGTTCTTGGCCCGCCGGCTTCCCTACCGAGTTCTCGGGCAGGCACCGTTCTTTGAGCGGCGTGAGATCCGCGTGTTGCTCAACTACATCCGATTAGCCTCAGATCTTGACCGCCCGACCACGAAGCAGACAAAGGAGTGGCTACTCTCAGTAGCAAACATGCCATCGCGTATGCTTCCCCGCAAAGCCTTAGGGCGCGTCATGGAGGCAGCCCAACTGCAAGGTGCAACCACAAAGCAGGCACTGATGACACTGGCTGACAGTCCAGAAACCCCGCTCATTAAACCACAGAGAGAGCGAGTCGTCGAGCTGGCCACGCTTCTTGAAAGAACTGGCGAGCGGGTAGCATGCGAACCTGGTCTCTTGGCAGGAAATTTACTCGTTTGGCTTGTAGACTCGCTGGGTTATCTTGAGCACTTCGACAACTACTATGGTGACGGTGAAGATGCGTTCGACCGCAAACATGCTGTCTTAAATTTCATGGCCTACGCGACAGACACACGATTGCGTCCACTTGAGCTTGTCGAACACGTGAAGAAACTTGACACAACGCGAGGCGTACCCGAAGACCAGCAAATTGTCATGACCACCGTTTTCCGCGTGAAAGGACTCGAATTCGACTACGTGTTTATTCCTCAGTGCGAGGAGCGGTACATGCCTTGTCTGTACGGAACGGGAAGCCGTGTATTTGATACGGCCGGCCTCGTGCAAGAGCCTGAACCATCAGAAGCCATAGAAAACGAACGTCGCTTGTTCTATGTTGCTGTTACTCGCGCCAAGAGAGAAGTCTACATAGGAACGTCATCATCCCCAACCAAAGGTCGTCAAAGCCGTTCCTCCTCCAACCTCCCTTCGCGATTTCTTGACGAGATTCAACTTGAGCCTACCGTTGAGGTGATGAGTGCGTTGCAACGCCTTGCTTCAGGCGTTAGGGGAGCCAAGGATAACCTAATCGCCTGCGTTACCCGTTTCGGCGGATTCCGACGAGTCATGAAGACTCTCACTGGGTATCTGGCGGACATAGGCGACAAGTCACTTACTGGCGAAGTAGCAAGAATAGTAGCTACAAGCCCAGAATCTCCCTTTGCCTATCGTTTTGCTTATGCTCCGCCCAAAATAGTCGGACACGTGAAACCTCCATCACCCCCGGTACTGCATCCAGCATGGGATGACGTGCCGTTCTGAGCTACGCATGGCGCATTCGCGTCACTCATTGTGCAAGAAACAGTCAACTTGTCATTGCGAGGAGCGCCAGCGACGAAGCAATCCCCAATGACCCAGGTGGAGATTGCTTCGCTGCGCTCGCAATGACACCGCCCGCCTATGTTTCTTAGTAGCAACGAGCAAAGGCAATCAAAATGGACATCATTCGCGCTTTCATCGCCATTCCCCTCCCC
>CAYQTW010000184.1:4554-6967 GCA_964420485.1 uncultured Anaerolineales bacterium | reverse complement strand
AACCGCGGACGCGTTGGTTCCCGATCCATTGCTCCAGCCGCTGGTGGAAAACGCTGTCCGGCACGGGCGGGGGGACGACGGCAGCGTGGACCTGACCATCCGTGCTCAGCCCCACGGCGATGAGGTGGTCATCGCCATCGCCGACCAGGGGCCGGGTTTGAGTATGGGGGTATGGGGGTGTGAGAGCAGGGGCCACGGCCTGCGCAACGTGGACGAGCGGCTGCGAAAGACGTATGGCGACGAATGTGGGCTGGAGATCGCAGCCAATGAGCCGCAGGGAACTGTCGTCACAGTTCGTATACCGGTGTAGGGGAGTGGGAGTGATGAGAAATGAACTGATGCGCGTACTGATTGTTGACGACGAACCTCCGGCGCGGGAGAGGCTCAAGCGGCTCCTCGCCGATCTCAAAGGAGTAGAACTCATCGGCGAGGCCGAGAGCGGCATCCAGGCAGTGGAGATGATCGAGAGGGAGAGGCCCGACCTGGTGCTTCTCGACATCCAGATGCCGGGGCTGGACGGCTTTGGCGTCATCGAGGCGCTGCAGGACCCGCCGCCGGTCATCTTCGTCACCGCCTACGACGAGTATGCCATTCGCGCCTTCGAGATCAACGCGCTCGACTACCTGCTCAAGCCCTTCAGCCGGGCGCGGCTGGAGAAAGCCGTCCGTCGCGCGCGGGAATCTCTGGACGAGGAGCGGGGTTTTGCGGCACGGCTCGGCCCGCTGCTGGATAGCCTGGCCGCCCAGGGGCGCTACCTGACCCGTCTGGCGGTGCGCGATCGCAACCACATCCGTGTGCTGGACGTGACCGAAGTAGACTGGATAGGCGCCGAGGAGGAGCAGGTGATGGTCTACGCAGGAGACCGGGCCTACCCCATCCGCCGCACGCTGGCCGAACTGGAAACGCGACTCGACCCGGCCCGCTTCTTCCGCGCCCATCGCTCCGCTATCGTCAACCTGGACCGGGTGAAACAAGTCATCCCCTGGTTCAAGGGGAGCCACAAACTGCGGCTGACCACCGGCGCGGAGGTGGAACTGAGCCGGGCGCAGGCGCGGGCGCTGCGCAAGATCCTGGACTGGTAGCCATAGCGCCGGTTTCCACTGCGTAACTGCCCCGGCCAATACTGGCCCGGGGCAGTTCGGGCATGTGGTGATTTGGACAGCAACCGACCGAATAAAACGGCGAGCGGCGACGTTGAAAGAGTAGAGAGGATAGTCATAAAAGTGAGCGGCCATCCAGCGGCAGAAATCGAGCCCGAACTGATCACCAAGGCCCAGCGAGGAGACAGGCAGGCCTTTGGCGAACTGGTCCGCCGTCACCGGAAGGGGGTCATCAACGTGGTCTACAGAATGTGTGGGGATGCGAACCTGGCAGAGGACGCGGCACAAGAGGCGTTCATCCGCGCCTGGCAGCATCTCCCCGGCTACCGGCCTCGGTCCCCTTTTCGCAACTGGGTGTATCGCATCGCTACCAATGCCGCGCTGGACGTTCTACGCCGCGAACGAGAGACGGTGGACGTAGACATGCTACCACTCGCCTCCCCATACGAAGGGCCAGAGGCCACGGTAGAGCGATGTGAGCGGGGCGAGTGCGTGCGACAGGCAGTGCTGGCGCTGCCGCCGGCCAGCCGCGCGGTGCTGGTGTTGCGCGAGTACGAGGACCTCTCGTACCGGGAGATCGCCGACACGCTGGCTATTCCCATCGGCACGGTGATGTCGCGGCTGAACTATGCCCGCAACCGGCTGCGCGAGGCGCTGACGCCGTATCTGGAGACACTATGACCGAACATGTGACGGCCTATCTGGGAGCGTACCACGACGGCGAGTTGCAGGGGTGGCGGCTGCGACAGGTAGAGGCTCACCTGGCGCACTGCGCGACGTGCCGCGCAGAACTGGAGAGGCTGCGGACGCTGGCGACGCTATTGCAGGAAAGCCCCGCCGCCGAGAGCCTCACGCCGCCCGAGCGTTTCGTGGTGCAGGTGGGGTTGCGGCTGCCACGCCGTCCGGTGCAGACTGCCTGGCAGAGGGGCCTCGAGATCGGGTGGCGAACGGCGCCGCTGGGGTTGCTCGGCGCATGGGCCTTTGTTCAGACGGTGTTCATCGTGGCCGGGGTGGTGATGATTGTGCTGCGGATGGGCCTGGGAGGTGACGTGGTGGCAGGATTGTTGCCCGCTTCGCAGCAAGGGACGTGGCTGGCCCAGGCGCTCAGTCTCTCGGAGGCAAGCCTGAGTGACGTTGGACGAATTGTGCTGCAATTGTTGAGCAATGGAGGGCCTTTGGGCTGGGGCGTCACGTTGAATCTGGGTTCACTGGTCGTGATTGGCCTGCTGTATTGGAGTTGGCTGGCCAGTTGGGTTGCGAGAACGCGGATTTCAGGACAGCAACGGATCAGACAATAAAGAGAACGCGGATTT
>CAYQTW010000184.1:0-4454 GCA_964420485.1 uncultured Anaerolineales bacterium | reverse complement strand
AGATGACGAGAAAAGGAGTAGACTAGAATGGATCACATCAAGATTTTGAAACGAGCATGGGAGACCACCTGGCGCTACCGGGCGCTGTGGGTTTTTGGCATCATCCTGGCACTGACAGTGGGTGGTGGCGGTGGCGGCGGCAGTGGGCCGCAGGCCACTTTGGGCGGCAACGGTGGCGGCAATGGCAATGGCAACGGTGGTTTTCCCCCACCAGGCGATTTTTCTATGCCGGAGATTTCACCTCAGGTCGTGGGTGTGCTGGTTGCCATCGGCGTTGGGCTGGCGTGTGTGGTCGTCTTCCTGATCGTTGTGGCAACGATAGCGCGTTACGTGGCGGAGACGGCACTGATACGGATGGTGGACGATCACGAAGAGATAGGGGAACAGCGCGGCGTGCGCGAGGGGTTCCGCATGGGCTGGTCGCGCACCGCATTTCGGCTCTTTTTGATCAAACTGCTGACCGGCCTGCCGGTGGCGGTGGTGTTCATCCCGCTGTTTCTGCTGGCGTTGGCCCCACTGCTGCTGTGGGTCACGAAAAACACGTTCGCCGGCGTGATCGGCACTGTCGCCACAGTGGGCCTGTTCTTCCTGATTCTCTTTCTGTCCATCATCGTCAGTGTGGTGCTTTCACTGCTGATAAAGTTCTTTTGGCGAACGTGCGCACTGGAAGAGTTGGGAGTGATCGAAGCGATCCGCCAGGGCTTTAGCGTCGTGAGACGACATCTGAGGGACGTGGTGATCATGTGGCTCATCATGGTCGGCGTGCAGATCGGCTTGACGATCGTAATGATCGCCGGCGTGATTGTGCTGTTCCCCATCATACTCCTGCTGATCGTCGCGGGAGGGGTGTTGGGTGGGGCGCCGGCGCTGTTGGTAGGCGGGTTGGCCAGCCTGTTCTTCGAGGGGGCAGTGCCGTGGATACTGGGAGCCGCGATCGGTATCCCGATCTTTATCCTGGTCGTAGCCGTGCCGTGGCTGTTCCTGGGCGGGCTGGTGGAGGTGTTCAAGTCCAGCGTGTGGACGCTGACCTACCGGGAACTGCGTGCCCTGGAGGACATAGGGCCAGAGGGATTAGAGACAGGGCCGGAGCAGTTGCCCGAGTTGGATACACCAGGCCTGGAATAGCACCGGTCACGCGACCAAGACGGCTCCGCCTCTGGGAGCCGTCTCGTCATTTCTCAGCAGAGTTGACACTATTCCCCCAACACGCGGCGCGCATCGTCGTACCCCAGGTCAATCAACTCCCGGCTGACCTCTGGCTCGTAGCGGATGATGCGCAGTAGATTTGTCTCCTGGCTGGGGGTGATTACCTGGCAGGGCACGTGCCGGTGCTTTTCGTCCAACTGCGCCAGCACCATCCGGTTAATGTTCTCCAACTGCTTGTAGTCGTTCTCGAAGGTGGCGCTCAGGGCCAGGTCGAGCATCACGGTGAGGGCGTGCCAGGGCCAGCGGGGTGGCTCGATGCGCCGCTCGCCGATGGGCGAAAGCAACACGACTAGAATCTCATCGGCGCCCGCGTCAATGGCCCCCGCCAGCGGCGTATTGGCCATCACAGCCCCGTCCCAGTAGTGGTGACCTGCCACCCGCGTCCAGGGGTAAACCAGCGGGATGGAGCAACTGGCCAGGATGTGATCGGGAGTAAAGGTCGTCTCCCGGTTATCAAAGATGCGCAGTTGGCCCGTCTCAATTTCGGTAGCGGCGATGAGTACGCGCTTGTCGGTGCGGGCCAGCGCATCAAAGTCAATGAAGCGGTGCAACGTCTTACGCCAGGGGGAGGTATCGTAGATTGACCTCCAGGGACGCACTCTCCAAAAGCGCTGCACGTCCTTCGTGCGCGTCGCCAGCCATGCCGCTCCTAGTTCGGCCGCGCTGCGGCCCGAGGCGATGGCCGCCGCGTTGATCGCTCCGATGGAGGTGCCGACCAGGATGTCGGGCAACAGATCAACTTCCTCCAGATACTTGTAGACGCCGCACTCATAAGCCCCGCGGCCTCCGCCTCCCGAAAGTACCAATGCTCGCGTGCTCTTGCTTTTCATCGCACCTCCTTATCTTTTAATTTCTCATCCAGGCTGCTGCAATGATCATTTGCTGTCCCCGCAGTCCCTCAACACGCATTCCTCGCTCGATCTCTCGCGCCTCCTCCAATCGTGCCGCCGCCCGCTCCACCTCAACGGTAGTCCATCCAAACAGGCGTGCCACCTGCGCTGGGGTCGCCGCCACGACGTTGTGCAAATGGCGCAGCAGTAAGTGTTGCTGCGCCTCCCCTCGCCCGATACCACGTGCTTGCTCCGGGACGTCGGGGAACCAGCGCGGTAGCAACTCGTAGAGAAAAGCGTAGCGCCACGCCCCGGCCTCTGCCACCCCCACCGGTAGCACCTTGAGCCCCACCTGCAATTCCACCAGCGTCCGGTCGAAGCGTGATTTGGCGCTTTGAGCGCTCATCCGCGCCTCTCGCCGCAGCCGCACCGTGTCCAGCGGGCCATGCTCCAGCAGCGCCTCGTAGACCGCCTTGGCCTCGGCGGTCATCCGCCCATCGGCGTATTCCTGGAGATAGTCGTCGAGGGCGCCATAGTTCTCGCTGAGAGCGTAAAAGTACGGCAGTTCGGCCAGGGAGACGAGCGTCGCCCGCCGCCTGAGCAACTTGCCATAGTACCACCACTTTTTGTCCAGCGCGTGATCCTTCCAGCCCCAGCACTTGGCGCCGTCGGGATCGCTGTGCTCGTCGGGCACCGGACGCATCCGCCCGGCGATGGCGTGGAACAGGCTGGGCATCTCCACTCCCTTGATGGGCCAAAAGTGGCAAAAGCCCATCTCCTCGACAAAGGCGCGGGCTTCCTCAATGGTGCGTACCCGCCGCTCAGGGGTGCGGCGATAGTTGAACTCGCGTTGGCGCTCGATCTCGTCGCGGGTGAGGGTGGTCACGGGGCCGGCTACTGGGCGAGAATCTGGCGATATAGAAACCAGCCCCCCTTGCGGCGTCCGCTTCCCTGGGGGGCGCGGTCATAGTACAGGTCGAACACCTCGCCACTGCCAGTGCGCACGCGGTAATAGTCGCGGCCCACCCCCCAGGAGCCCCGCCGCGCCGCCACAGCCGCGTGCTCCGGGCGCATGTTGAGTGCCATACGACCACGGCGGCGATAGTCGTGCCATTCGCGGCACACCTCCACGACGCGATAGCCCCGTTCCTGCCAGGCAAAGCCGTCGGGTGGGCCGGGTCGTTTCTCCAGTGCCGGGGGCCGGTCATGGTGGGCCTCGATGGGCTCGCCGATGAAGCGGGTGGGAGGAGCGTTCATTTCGTTCACGGTGAAATGGGCCAGAGGCGGAGTTGGTAGGGCGGGCGACGACCATTGAGCAGAATGAAGGGGGTAGCCCGTTTCGTCACAACCCCGATTTTACGCAAGTCGATCAGATCGCAAATCCGGCCACGCCGCCGCTCGCGCAAGATGCGCTCTGCGCCCTTCGGGCCGATGCCCGGCACGCGCAAGAGATCACGCCGGTCGGCTGTGTTCAACTCGATGGGAGTGTGGGCCAGGTGACGGCGGGCCCAGGCCAACTTGGGGTCGCTCTCCAACGGCAGGTTCCCGCCGGTGTCGAAGGGGAGTTCCTCGACGGTGAAGCCATAGTCGCGCAAGAGGAAGGATGACTGGTAGAGGCGATGCTCGCGCAAGGGCGACGAGGGAGGTTGATTCTCCAGTGGGGTATCAGTCACTGGCGAGAAGCTGCTAAAGTAAGCGCGTGCAATACCAACTTGTCGGTGCAGGAACTCGGTCGTGGTCAAGAGTTCCACATCGCTCTCATCAACCGCGCCGACGACAAACTGAGTGGTGGAACTGGGCCACCGCCCCGGTTCCTCTCGCCGAATTTCCTCGATCCAGCGCAACCGCTGTAGTAATTCTTCGACAAAGGCCTTGCGCGGGGCCAGGCAGGCGAGTCGCTCGGCATTGGGCGATTCCAGATTAACCGAGACCCTGTTGCTCAAACGCATCGCCGCTACAATCTGATCCCGCTCTGCACCTGGCATAACCTTGAGGTGAATGTAGCCCTGAAATTCGTAGCGCTGGCGCAGGATTTCTGCTGTGGCGATAAGACGGTCCTGGATGCGGGGGCCACCCCCGGCAAGCCCAGAACTGAGAAAGAGACCCTCGGCAATGCCCCTCCGGTGCAAGCGCATAAAGAGGCCGGCCAGTTCGTCGGGGGAAAAAGTAGCCCGGCGAAAATCGCGCCCCTGGCGGAAGGCGCAATAGGTACAGTTTCGCTCGCAGGCAGAAGTAAGCATAGTCTTGAGCAGTGCGATGCGCTTCCCGTTGGGCATCACGGCGTTGTGGATAGCGCCGGAGAGATCGTCGCCCTCGCAAGCAGGCGTTTGGGGCATCCCCACCTCTTCGGCCGGTTCAAAGCAGGTCGGTGGTCCTAGCAGCTTGAGTTTCGCCAGTGCATCCATCAAGAACCTCCAC
>CAYQTW010000183.1:0-6967 GCA_964420485.1 uncultured Anaerolineales bacterium | reverse complement strand
CTGCGCCAGGCCATGGCGCTGGCCGCCGACCGCGATTCCGTGGCCCGCGAGTACGTGACCGATTACGAGATTACTTTTCAGCAGGCAATGCCCGTCCTGCGCGATTGCTTGCAGACCTGCTCATCCCTCACCGATGCCACTGTCCAGACCGCCCTCACCCTCCTGGCCGAGACACCCGATACTCTCATTGTCCGCAAACTGGGTTGGGACACGGCCCGCACGGTCTCACGGCAGGCCGGAGAGGTGCTGCGCCAGGGTGGAGTCCTCACCGAGCAAGGGCGGGCGGCGTTGGCTCACTTTGACACCTCCCTCCGCGACGAGACCAACAGCCTCAACCCCGGCGCCACCGCTGACCTGGTCACCACGGCGCTATTTGTGCTACTCCTAGAGAAGGGCTACCCTGTGGCGTTACCCTGACTATGACAATGACACCGTTTGAAGGGCTTGCCCTGAGCGCAGTCGAAGGGTTTGCCGTGCAGACCACGGACAATCTGTTTTTCACCGTCAAGGGGTTGCTTCACCCTCCTGACCGGGTGATCGCCTACTTGCGCTATCTCCCTGACCCCCAGGGTGACCGGGAGCGAGACGGTGTGCGTTACCGGCGGGTGTATCACTTTGGGGAGCAGCAGGAAATCCTCCAGGCACGCTACCCGGACTATTTGAGTCACGATCCCGTCCTGGGTATCCGCCTGCAGAGCGTGCCCCGGCGGCTCATCCGCACGGTCTACGATCCCTGTGACTACCTGGCGACCCTCCGCCAGCGGGGCCCCGCCGATGTTGTAGAGGAGCACGCGCTGGCGCTAACGGCCGTGCTACAGAACGCGGATTGCAGGACAACAACGGATGTGGAGGAACACACGCTGGCGGCTTTGCTGCAGGCAATTCGCAATTCTTTGGGCGTCTCCGGCTCGGTGCTGATTGGGATGCACCGTCCGGATTCGGACATTGACCTCGTCGTCTACGGCGAGACGGCGGGGCGGGCTGTCCACCGGGCGCTTGGCTGCCTGCTGGATGACTCGTCCAACGACCTGCGCCGCCCCAACCGGGAGGAACTGGCCGCGCTCCACGCTGCGCATCGCCCGGACACTCCACTCTCTTTCGCTGATTTCGTCCGCCTCCAGGCCCGCAAAGTCAACGAGGGACGTTTCCGGGGGCGGGAGGTCTTTATCCGTTTCGTAAAGCGGCCGGCGGAGGTGGGGGAGCGGTACGGAGAGCGCCGGTTCGAGCCTCTGGGGCCGGCCACGCTGCGGGCGCGGGTGACGGACGACTACGACGCCATCTTTACCCCCTGCCGCTATGGTGTCGAGGATGTGACGTTCCTGGACGGCTCACCCGTGGCCGACCTGCGAGAATTGGTCTCCTTTCGCGGCAGGTTCAGCGAACAGGCGCGGGCTGGGGAGTGGGCCGTCGCGCGGGGGAGTTTGGAGCGGGTCATCCATCGGAGCGAGCCGATCTACCACCGTCTGGTTGTCGGCGGACGGGCGGGGGATTATTTGAAAGCCGTGTAGGAGTGAGATTGTGTCTTCTCAACCAGAAGGACGCAAGCCCAAAGACCGGGAATTCCTTCGCACCCGCGAGGGAATGTTTTTCTGCGTGACCGGCTACCTCCACCCACCGGAGCGGTACACCGCTTACCTCAAGTATTCACCCGATCCACTGGGCAAGTGGCGGGATGCGGAGACGGCCTACCGCCGCGAGTTGCCTTACTATCACGTCCGCAATGTGGCGGAGACCATTGGCTACCTGGAGCAACATTACCCCTGGCACGTCCATTACTGCCCGGTGCGGGATATTCGCTTTTCGATGGTGCATCGAGATTACGTAGCCTGTTACTATGACCCACAGGAGCGTCTGGCGGAGATATTGGCCGGTCCCCACGATTCGCTGGAGGAAGAGGTGTGTGGCTTGACGATAGAGATCGCCGCGTGCGCCGGCATCGAGCCAGACGTCCTGGGGATTACGGGTTCTGTCCTGATCGGACTTCACAATCCTGTTTTTTCGGACATTGACCTGTTGGTGTACGGGCTGGAGAACGTCTGGAAGGTGCGAGAGGCTTTGAGCGCGGGCGATAGTCCGCACATCCGGCAGCCGGACGTCGAGTTCGTCGCCCGCTGGACCCGGCGGATCGCGGAGCGGTTTCCCCTGACTCTGGAGGAGGCGCGCTATTTCGCCGGCCGGCGTTGGAATTATGGTTTTTACGGGGAGCGTTATTTCTCCCTCCATCCCACCCGGACAGACGCAGAGATCACCGAGCAGTATGGCGATCACATCTACCGGAGCGCGGGGGCCGCGCGGATCTGGGCCATCGTCACCGAGGCAGGAGAGGCGCTCTTCCTGCCCGCCACGTATCGGGTGGAGAGTGTGCGAGTCCTGGAGGGGGATGCGAGGGCGGCCCAAGTGCGGGAGATCGTCTCCTACGAAGGAATCTACTGCGATATAGCCGGCGCAGGACAAGAGATCGAAGCCCAGGGAAAACTGGAAAGCGTGGATGGCGAGCCCCGGCGGCTGGTCATCGGCACGACCCAACTGGCAGGCGCAGAGTACATCAAGCCAGCAGGCGATTGACAAGTACCGCAAAGTATGATATAGTTCGCACCGATGTACCTGACACTTGTTCACCCGTGACTGGGGGCTAAAGTGGCCTTGCTGATCCAGCGTGCAGCCTATCTCCTACGCGATGTCCACCGTATTGAGCGCGACGTGGACTTGCTCCTCGAAGGAAACCTGATCGCGGCTGTCGGCCGCGACCTCCCCGTGCCGCCCGGTGCCGAGACGATAGATGCCCAGGGTTGCGCCGTCATCCCCGGTCTGATCAACGGTCACACGCACCTCTACCAAAATTTCCTCAAAGGGACAGGCGTGGGGTTGCAGTTGGTGGATTGGTGCGAGGCGATCCTCTTCCCGATGGTGGACGTCATCCTCCAGGAGCAACTGGCCGGCCACGGGCGGAGCGGCTACCTCTGGTCGGCGCTGGGGGCGCTAGAGGTGGTCCGCGCAGGCACGACTTGCTGCCAGAACCTGGACACGGCTGCGTACCTCACGCTGTCGAGTGTCCTGGATGCCTGGCGGGACATTGGGCTGCGCGGGGTGGGCGCCATCACCCTGGCGAACCGCTGGGTCCCTCCCCACCTGCTCCTCGATGAAGAAATAATCCGGCAATCCACACAGCGCCTCATTGAGCAAGAGCACGAGCCGGGTGGCCGCGTGCAGATTGCGCTGGGGCCGTCCGCGCCATTCTTGTGTGATGAGGGGCTACTCCGGTGGGCCCGCGACACTGCCCAGGCGCACGACCTGGGTCTCCACATCCACGTGAGCGAGACGTCCGGCGAGGTCGAGAACGCGCTGCGGGAGTGGGGGAAACGCCCGGTAGAGTATCTGGAATCGCTGGGATTGCTGGGCGAGCGGCTCAGCGCCGTCCACTGCGTCCACGTGAACCAGGCCGAGATTGATCTCCTGGCTCATCACGGCGCGACTGTCGTTCACTGCCCCAAATCGAACATGAAACTGGCCGATGGCGCTATGGACTGGCCCGCGCTAAAGGCGGCGGGGGTGGAGGTGGCGTTGGCCAACGACGGCTGTGCCTCCAATGACTTGCTCGACATGTGGGAGGAGATGCGGGCAGCAGCGATGTTGGCGGCGGTCACGGCTGGCGACCCGGTGGCGATCACCCCGGCCGACGTTTTCCGCGCCGCCACCGAGGGCGGCGCGCGGGCCTGCCGGGTGGACGCCGGTACGCTCGATCCCGGCCGGCTGGCCGACGTGACCATCGTGGACTTGAGCGGCGTACACCTGCGCCCCGTCCACGACATTTTGCAGACGTTGGTCTACTGCACCCGCGCCAGCGATGTGCGTGACACCATCATTGACGGGCAGGTAGTGATGCGCCGACGGCAGATCGTCACCGTGGACGAGGCGGCGCTGGTGGAGGAAGCGGACGCGGTGGGGCAAGAGTTGTTCGATCGTGCGCAGCGAAGCACGGTCGAGCGCGAATAGTCGTCTATAGTTTACGGGAGGTTTTGCGTGAGCACACTTGTCCAATACATCCCCGGTGAGACCTTTTTCCACCGTCTCGACCCGCGTTCCAAGATCATTTTTATGCTGCTCATCACAGGGGTCATCTTTGTCGTCCAGAGCCTCTGGGTGGCCGTCGCGGTGTTGCTTACCCTGATTCTGGTCTGGTTCCTGGCAGGGTTGCCTTTCTCCATACTCAAGGGATTAGGCAAGGCGATGGTCGGGATCATAGTGTTCCTGTTCGTCGTACAGACGTTGCTCTACCCCGGCGAGACGATCCTGGTTCAGCCTATCATTCCCCAGTTCATCCCGCTTATCGGCGGCATGGGCAAGATCGCGCTGGAGGGCGTTTTGTTTGCGCTGCTGCTCTCGCTGCGCCTGCTGGCGATGATCATTGTGCTGCCGCTGGTCAGCATGACCACGCCGGTGCACATCTTTTCGCTGGGACTGGTTCGCCTGGGGCTGCCCTACCGCCTGGCCTACACCACGACCACGGCGCTCAACCTGATCCCCATTCTGCAAGCCGAGGCCAACGTCATCGTGGACGCGCAACGGCTGCGGGCGCTCCAGGTCTTTGAGAAAGGTAAATTCCTGGACAAGCTAAAGGCCTACCCACCGCTGATCACGCCGCTGGTGATCGGCGCTATGCGGCGCGCCCAGTTGATGGCCGTGGCGATGGACTCGCGGGCGTTCGGCGCGACCAAAGATCGCACCTACGTTCAGGACATCCAGATCCGCGCTATGGATTGGGTCTTTATTGTCTTATCTGTGCTGTACACCGCGTTGGCGGTCACCGCAAATTATCTCATCGCGTAAGGGACATATTATGAACCAACGAGAACCCTATATTATCTTTGACGACGTTTCCTACCGCTACCCGCGCACCAGGCGCTACGCGCTCAAACACCTCGATCTCACGATCTACAAGGGCGAGTTTGTCACCGTACTGGGCGAAAACGGCGCGGGTAAATCTACCTTTTGCCAGACGCTCAACGGAGTGGCGCCCCATTCACGCGGCGGACGGATGAGGGGGCGTATAACTGTCGGCGGTCTGGACACGCAGGAAACGACGGTGGCCGAACTCGCGCAAAAAGTCGGTATTGTGCTAGAAGATCCAGAGACGCAACTTTTCACGACGAGCGTGCTCAGCGAGGTGGCCTTTGGGCCGGAGAACGTAGGCATTGACCCACAGGAAATCTTGCGCCGCGCGGAGTGGGCGCTGGAAGTGGTGCGACTGACCGGCTACGAGGATCGCGCGCCTACCGCGCTCTCCGGTGGCCAAAAACAGCGATTGGCAATCGCGGCTGCGCTGGCTATGCGCCCCGCTGTGTTGGCGCTGGACGAGGCCACCTCACAACTCGACCCCATCGGGACCGTAGAGGTCTTTTCCGTGATTCGTGAACTGAACGAGCAGTATGGGATGACCATCGTAATGGCGACCGACAAAGGCGAGGAAGTGGCCCAGTTCGCCGACCGGGTGCTGGTGCTGCACGAGGGAGAACTGGTCGCGCAGGGAACGCCGCGAGAGATCTTTGCGGACACCGGATTGCTTGAGCGCGTCATGATCCGCGCGCCGCAGGTATCGCAATTGGCAATCTATTTGCAGGAGCGAGACACCCCCCTGGCCGACTTTCCCATCACGGTGGATGAAGCCGGACGAGGGATTGTGCAGTTGATCGGAGGCGCAAATTGAACCACGACGACATTGCTATCGCAATCGAGAATCTAGAGTACGTCTACCAGCCGCATAACGTTAAGGCGGTGAATGGGATCAGCTTTAGCGTCCGCTGGGGCGAGTTCGTCGGCATCATCGGCCAGAACGGGGCGGGCAAGACTACGGTGCTAAAGAACATTCTCGGCCTGCTGACACCCACGTCGGGACGCATAATCGTAGACGGTGTTGACACCCGCCAGACGACGGTGGCTGACCTGGCTACCCGGGTCGGGTTTGTGTTGCAGAACCCCGATCAGCAACTGTTCGCTCAGACGGTGGAGGAGGAGATTGCCTTTGGGCCGCGCAACCTGATGCTTTCGGAGGTGGACATCCAGGAGCGGGTAGAAGAGGTGATCGCGCTCACCGGGCTGGATCAGTTTCGAGAAGAATTTCCACCGGCGCTGTCCAAAGGAGATCGGGCCAAGGTGGTGATCGCGTCGGTGCTGGCGATGCGTCCCAAAATCATCATCCTGGACGAGCCAACGACGGGACAGGATTACAAGGGCTGTCACCAGATCATGCAGATCGCCCACCGCCTGCACGAGGAAGGACGCACTGTGCTCGTCGTCACCCACCACATGGCGCTGGTCGCCGAGTACACTGAGCGCACTGTGGTACTGTGCCAGGGGGGGATTCTGCTGGACGACGCGACGGACGTCGTTTTCTCGCAGCCTGAGACCCTCCGTCAGACGCACGTTGCCCCCCCGCAGATCACTCAACTGGCGCAGGCGTTGCCCCGTGAGTTGGGCCTGCCTGCTAATGCCCTGACTGTTCCACAGTTAGGCGATTCAATCTTGTCAGGAGGACATACGTAACGATGAATGAACTTTTGGAGCGATTAAGGGCCATCTGCGGCCCGGAGCACGTCAGCGACGTACTCGCCGACCGGCTCTGCTATCGTCGCGACTGCGGCCCTACCCCCGGCGGTGTGCCTGACATCGTCGTGCGGCCAGAAAGCACCGCCGAGGTGGTCGAAATCGTCAAGGCCGCCAACGAGGCCCGGAAACCCATCTTTATCTGGGGACGCGCCACGACCTTTGTGGATTTTGGCGTCAAAGAGGGCTGCATCGTGATGGCGCTGGATTTGATGAACCGCGTCCTCGAAATTGACCTGGAGAACCAGGTGGTCACTGCTGAGACGGGCGCGATATGGCATGCGGTGGATAGCGAGCTGAACCGCCTGGGTTGGGAGATGACGGTACCCGGCGGCGGGGGGATGTTCTCCTGCACCGTCGGCGGCAC